>CADDZK010000031.1 GCA_902812425.1 Actinomycetota bacterium | reverse complement strand
CAGGCATTCAGCTCGTTGATGTTCCTCCAGCCGTCGCCGCCCCGGCTCACCAAACGCAGCCGGTTGAGCAACATCCTCCTGCTGATCCTCCGCGGGCTGGCAATCGCGCTGCTGGCCCTCGCCTTCAGCAACCGCAAGAATTCCTTGCTGGTCAGGAAGCCCTTGATGCTTCCGTCGCTGAACTCGACCTCGAAAATATCTGGAGCAAGGTCCTCTACCACGGTGCCAACCTGCCCCCGGTACAGACCCTGGTCCGGAAGATCTTCGGTCAGGGCCACCACATCTAGTAGCTTTATGGCGGGATTCATAGTCATGATTCTACCTCAGAGCACGTAACAACTTGTCAACCTGGGGAAATCTTCTTCGGTTCGCACGATCCAACTGCTACGCACTCTCGCGCTTCCTCCAACGCCGGATATATCGAAGTCCAGCACATAGCGAACCCCGTATTCGTCCCACCCGCTAACGACCGGCTCGTTAATGCGGGCCGTGGACAACAGCGCATCTCGTAACTCACGGGCATCGCCAGCACGCAGTCCAAGGACGGACGCGAAGACACAAGCCTTGTGCCAACCCGGCGCATCTGCGAGGTCGAGACAGTAGTTGCGCAACTTGCGAACGTCTACGACGGCCCGTTCAGCGTTCGGTAGCTTTATCGCTCTGTCGCCTCCTCGACGATCCTTATCTCATCTTCGGTGAGGCCGTACAGCTCATAGACGAGTTGGTCTATCTGGCGGTCTGTGGCTGAGATCTGGTGCCCTATAACCGTCCGCTCGCGCTCGATCCTCGCCCCCGCAAGCCGCTCGTGCAACTCCAGCATCCGCTCCACCAGCTCCACCATCCGGTCGTGCCTCGTCACATCATCCGGGTTGGAGAAGTCTATGGTGCGTATAGGCAGGGTACCGAAGTATTGCTTGGTGCAAGTAACCCAACCGCCACGAAACCTGTTGCTTATCAACCTCAAATTCCAGAAGAGTAGTTTTGCGTTGATTAATCCTAGTACGTAGAGTGGATTAACCGAGCTATCAGGTTCGGTAAGGCTTACGCTTAACCCACCACTAGCCATGACACAGAAATCTGTACTGTTGTAAGGCTTGGGAGCGAAAAGCCCGCGATCTGCTAGCAATGGAACATGAAGGTCGGCATTGTCATGAATGTTCAAGTTTCGAGGCGCGCTGTAACCGTACCAATAACGATACTGCTTGCGAGTCTCCAGCCGCGTTCGATTTGCCATAAGGTAGTCATACGCCTTCGGCCATCTGGACCGCATCTCGTTTCGTCGACTATCTTGTAACCGGTCTCGGAAACCGTATAGGGGAAAATGATGCGCTCGTTGTTCCTGGGACGGAACTGATAGCGTGTGAAGTCAGTTGCATATAGCGGCTGGCGTAGAATATCCCTTTCTATCTCCACGGTGTCTCCAGCTCGTGTGGCCAAACCTCCATCTGCCTCGTGCAGACAAAATACATCGTCGGCTCCTGTGCTGGTTCCTCGTGACATACCTGCCGGGAGTTCAAGCAGCGGCACACTGATTTTTCGCAGCTTTGTCAATACGTTTTGAGTCGTGTCATCGGAGAACAGCCACGGTTCGCTTCCCAATGACTCGACCGAGATTTGCCTTGGTTGAGGAGACAGTTCCGAAGGAGTTCGTAAAGCATCAGGAGACGCCTTCAAATAATCGACCTCGTTGTGAGTAGATCGATTTAGGAAAAGCAGGCAAGTATAAGTTGCGACGCCCTCGAATCCCTGAGCATGGCCAAAGTCAACTGCGCAGCCGCCTCGAAGGCCTCATCAGCCGGGCCAGCGAAGCTAGGTCCTCTAAAGGACCATTCAAGACGAACCCCCCCGATATCCTCACAAGAGAGTACGCCCGTGGGCTTAGTGAGGGCGGGCCGGGTGGCGGCGCCACGGTGCGAGCCGTCTACGAGCTAGCCCGCGACTGGGACCTGGATATCCATCAGATCGTGGACGAGCACCGCAAGCCTCACCACCACGGCGCTTTAGAGGATGCGCAGCGCGCTCGCATGCAGGCGGACATAGTAGGTAAGGGCGTGCCGGAGCCGCCGTTTTCGAGGTCTGGTAGCTTCGCTAGCCGCACCCCGGGCAGCTACAGTGGCAGAGGTGCGCTCCTTGTAAACCGAGAGAGTGCGCCCATCACTCCTAGCAGGAAGCGTAGGCCACCGTGGAAGTAGTGCGGCGGGCCTTCGCAGACGCCTTGGGCAGCATCCTGGATGAGGCTGCCTTCAGGGCTTCCCTCGCTTTCGACGTGCTCGCGGGGAGGGTGCCGCGAGAGGTAGAGCGGCGCTGGTGGAATAGAGCGGTAGAGACACCTGTCCTGATAGAGGCTTATGATTGGACGGACGAGCGGCGCCTCTTCTCCATACTCGTGTGGCCCTCCCTCGAGTCGAGCCCCCACGATGCCGACTACGCACGACACGAGAGAGTTGATGCGGTCAAGAAGGCCATTGCCAGAGGAGCTGCAGAGATGGCGTGGTCTATGCGCCTCGAGACCGACTACGGCCTCAGATGGGATGACGACAGGCAAGTGTGGACGACAAGAGGCGGCTTTGCCTACGAGATGTCGGCGGAACACGATGCCGCGTAGAGGGAGCGTCTACAAGCGCCTCGAGGACCTCGAGGAGCGTATGCAGCCGCCGGATACGCCATCGCCCGACTACTTTAAGTTGAGGGCGATCCTGGATGAGCTTGCAGACCTCAAGAGGAGTTGTGCCGTCTACCACAGGGCTGGTGTGTGCATTGAGCCCGAGAACATCACGCGCAAGGTCCTCAGTCCCGGCTATACGCACAGAGAGCTTCACCGCCTCGCGTGTGAGAGGGCCTCCGAGGCCGGGGCGTTCGACGCCGGCGAGATAGAGCGCCTGATGGCGATGCTGGATGCTATCTACCAGCGCTCTGATTGGGATGAGCCGGTCCAGTGGGAGCGGGGAGGGGATAGGCTGTGAGCTCCATTAACAGCAGACTGAGGCGCCTGGAGAGCGGCCAGAGAGGCTGCCCCGAGTGCTGCCACAAGGCGCGGGTGGTCCATTCGTACTATCCCGGTGAAGGCGAAAAGCCCTCGGAGCCGCCAGCGTGTGAGAGCTGCGGCCGCTTGCTCGGGGTGGTGCTCAAAGTGGAGTACGAGGGGGGGAGGGGTGATACCTATGGGCTAAATGTTCAGGCATAACGCAGGCTGGCACGGCCTGTAAGGGGATACCTATAGACGGCTCTGACTACTGCTACGCCCACCACCCGGACCGTATCGAGGAGCGACGGCGGCATGGCTCGAAGGGCGGAAAGCGTGGGGGGCGGGGTCATCCCTCTGTTGAGCTCAGTAGGCTGCAGGGAGGCTTCGAGGAGCTGGCCGAGAAGGTCCTCTCAGGCGAGATAGAGCGCGCTGCAGGGGCTGTCGCTGGACAGCTTCTAAACGGTGCCCGGGCGTGTGTCCGCGATGGCCTTGCGGCACGTGAGCAGGAGGAGCTCGTCGAGAGGTTGGAGATGCTCGAGGAGGCGCTAGAGCAGAAGGAGAAGAGGTATGGGGCTTAGGAGTTGGGTAAAGCGGTTGGAGCGCGGCGCACGCGGAGACCTCGAGAGCTTCGTCCTCGAAGATGGCGGCCGCTACTACTACAACCCCACGAGCGGAGAGCGCTTCCTAGTCGCAGAGTCACCTAGCGCTACACTTCAGGCACTCTACTCAAGCTCTGTCCACGTCCCGCAATCGTTAGATTGGAAACCAGCGTCTGTCGGCGCGATGGTCACTATTGTCGGTGTATCGGCATTGCCGTTAGCTATTATGGCGTCAAAATCTCCCGTGAACGCATTCAGCCTTTCATAGTAACAACCGCTTGAGCCGCTATTTCTATAGGTCCCTGGTTCGATATCCGTGCCCACGATATAAGCACCCTCGCCAAAGGATGTCTTACTCTTTGTGATCGCGGAGAGGTCCTTAGTCCACGTACCGCACCCCTGGGATGTAAAGCCGGAATCGGTAGGCTTGATCGTAACTATCGCCGGAGCATCCGTACTGCCATTAGAGATAATATCGTCAAACTCACCGCTAAAGCCGCTAAGACTTTCGTAATAACATCCCGGAGAGCCTTCCCTAGTTCGATAGGTTCCAGGTTGTATGTCTGCTCCTACCTGATATGTGCCATCGCCAAAACTAGCATCGGTAGAAGAAGCCGTGTCAGACGAAGTTGCGGAGGCAGAGGCGGTGGCGGGCGCAGAGGCAGTGGCGCCAGCAAATAGTTCGTACTCACTCTGGGTAAGGTCGTGCTTCCAGCTATCGTTTTCCAGTACAAATTGCGTGACACGCTTGGAGCTAGAACCGTCTGCTAGGGTTATGGTCAGATAGATTACTACCGTCGAGTCGTCTACAACATTGGCCGCGTCAATGTGATAGACAGCTGCGTCACTACCCAAAGCGGTATTGGCGGCCACCCATTCGTCTTCTGTAAACTGGTCCTGAGACGCAGAGGAAAGCGCATCATAGGTATAGCTGTAGTTACCTGCGGCGGCCGCTGCATAGTAGTCTTGGGCTGCCTCTAATGCTTGCTCTTCGGCGCTCTGCGCATCCTGCTCGGAGTCGCTAGCTCCTTGGTTTTCGGCCTCTTTTTGGGATTTGTCGTCAACCTTCCTTTCTAGGGCGTCTAAGCGTTGTTGAAGTTTCTTTTCTTCCTTCTTGCTCATTCCCTCGTTTACGACCACGACCGTCTTCTCTTGCTTGGAAGCGGCCTGCTGTTTCTTGGGATTTTGCTGCTCGGCTTGGTTTCCTTGCGCCTGTGGCTCGCTGCATCCTGCCATAAGAATTGATGTCGCCACCATGGCTAACAGTAGAATCGTCTTCTTCATTCCGGTACACCCTTCTTTGGTGGGGCGGAGGAAAGAAGGGTGTCAGACCCCCGCCCCGTATGTACTCCCTTAGTATGGAAGAAGAGCCGTGACATACCTACGGGCCAGGTGGCCCTTCTTGGGGGTCAGGTGGCTACTTTTCGAGCCTCACTATAAGGCATCAAACCCCTTCAACCTTCCCCTCTTCTTCAGCAGCTCCCAGTTTGCGTGCTCTCGGGAGAAGGCGAACTTGCCGTCTCTGAACCTAAAGAGGTCGTGCTCCTCGTCGTAGACTAATGCGGGGTCTGCCAGGAAGCCCTGCTTCCTGCATTCCATCTCAAGATCGTAGAGGAGCTCTGTGTCAATCCTCCTCTGCTCCGTCTCGGAGCGTTTGGGCCCGATGCTTTCTTCGCCACGTCCCATCTTCGGATTATCTTTAGCGATGCTGGGCAGACAAGGGGACTACGTGGAATCTCCGAAGACTCTGCCATATACGCATGGGAGAGGAGCATGTGCCACTAAGGGATAGGCTGCCAGTCGGGGAGAATATCCAGGGCCGAGTTATCGGTCAGTTGCCGCACGTTGTTTCCGTCTGCATCCATGATGTAGAGCTCGTAGTCTGTGCTCCCATCAGAAGGTGCTGGTCGGTTGCTAGAGAAGACGATCTTGCTCCCAGTAGGCGAGAAGGCAGGATAGCTGTCGTCGGCGGGATCGTTGGTAAGGCGAGTATTACCCGTGCCGTCAGCGTTTACCTTGTAGATCTCGGGGTTGTAAGAAGAAGCGCTCCCGCTCTCGTCACAGGGATCTTCAGAGCACTCGTAGGTGAGCTGCTTTCCGTCAGGAGACCAGTCTGGCCTGTAGACACCGACCCCAGCGGGAGTAACCCTGCTTCCAGCATTTAGGAATTGCTTGTTTACTAGATTGGATAGAGTCATCACGTGTATCTCCATAGCCCCATCCGGGGGCCTAGACCCCTCTGTGGGCGGCGGATACAACCACGAGAAAGCTATCTGCTTGCTAACCGGAGACCACACCGGATGCACGAATATTGGGTCATCCTTAGAACGACCGCCCGCATGGGCGTTGGTGATCTGGGTCAGCTTGGTGCCGTCCGTGTTTATGGTGTAGATGTTCTTGTCTTTGTCGAAGATGATCTTGCGACCGCTAGGCGAGAAGGCGGGGTTGCCGCCATAAGAACCATAGCGACCTATCTCGTAGTTACCATGAACGGTGTGCGGGATCTTCTTCTTGTTGGAGCCGTCGGCTCTCATTGTGTAGAGGCTGTCGTCACTTTCCCAAACTATCTTTTTGCCGTCTGGCGACCAAGCCGGGGTCTTGTCCGACTTGGTGTTGTGGGTAAGACGCCTCAAATTGTCACCAGTGGTCGAAATGGTATAGATCTCGTTAGTGCCACCATCGGGGCGGGAGGTGAAGGCGATCTTGCCGTTATTGCCTGGGAAGGCTGCTGTAGCCTGCTCCTTAGGAACGACCAACATCGCCGCGCTTGTCAGCACCAGTGCCGCCGCCATCGAGGCCGACAATAGAATCGTCTTTCTCACCCTACTTGCCTTCCTTTAGTGGGTAGAGAAAAGTACCAACACTCCACCCCGTTACGCAACGAATGAATCATAACTTAGGATGAGCTGGAAAGAATGGGACAGGTGTCCCATTTCAGGGGGTCATGTAGCTACTTTTTCAGAATATCGCTCTCAAGAGGGCTTTGCCGATAACCGGAGCGGCTAAGGCCTCTTGAGGGGATCTAACTTCTCTGGGCCGCGGAAAAGCGAAGGCCGGGCGCCCGATGCGGTGTCGGAGCGGCCCGGCCGGGGAGAAGCCGGGAGGGGTCGGTATTGTGAGCCATGTAGACCCGTCTCGGTAATAGGGTCACTGTCTCAAGAATCAGACAGAGAACCTTAAGTTGCTGCTCACCTCCGTCGAGCCCGATCTCGCCCGGAAGCAAGAGGATGCTCTGGCGGCTCGTTCGACCGAAGCGTGGCTTATGACGCTCCGCAAGAATCTAAAGGACATAGAGCACGACGATGCAGAATCTATCGAGCGCCGCCGCGAGTTGCTAAAGCTCCTCGTGGATAAGATCGTCGTCGGCCGCACTGCGGCCGGGCGGACGAAGGTAGACATCACCTATCGTTTCGGACCGCTTGAACCTCAAGCCACCACCCCCGATAGCGTGGGCCATGTTAACAACTCGCCCGAGTTGTAGCGGTCGTCGGCGTCGCGGAAGACTTCGCACAGGCCGCGGTAGGTGTCGCCGCCGTTCAGCAGGGCCATCAGGCGTCCGTAGTCTTCGATGCCCCGGTCTTCGGCCATCCTGAGGAAGATGATCCTGTCTATAGTCATCTGGACGGCGAAGTTGAGTTGTCGTGTATTCGCGTCGTTGCGGGCCGCGATGTCGCGGGCGAGGACGCTCCTCCAGCCTCCGATCTCACGCAGGAAAGCTGCGTCCACCGTCTCCGTCCCGCGCCTGCGGCGGTTCTCCTCGGCGTAGCGTTCGAGCGAACCTTCGAGCACAGCCTCGCGCGAGAAGACCGAGGAGATCTCCTGCCACACCGCTTCTTCCACGTAGCTATCGTAGGTAAAGAGCTCCAGCCGCGCCGTCGTCGCCGAGTCGTCCTTCTGCGGCTCGGAGCGGCAGTCGTAGATCGCAAACTCCTCGAAGTCCGTCAAGATGGAGAGCGGCAACCGCGCCGACAACGCGTAGCGACGAAGCTGCACCGCCAGCGCCACGTCGCCTGCGATGTCCACCGAGGGCTTCTTGGCTTCGAGGAAGTAGCGACGGCGCCCGCCGGCGTAGAACCCTAGTCGGGGGCCTTCGTCCCGCCCCCCACCTTCACGCGGTCCTCGTAGACGACGTCCCTATACGCGTCGGGCCTTCCCCGGCGGTTCTCGACGTCCCACCCGAGCAGCCCCAGCAACGGGTTTATGATGTCAACCCGCGCCTGTGCCTCGTTGTAGCGTCCCGAGCTATACGCATCGCGGTCCCGGTCGAAACGCTCCACGAGGGCGTAGAGCTCTCCGGGTACACTCACCTGGCCGTCTCGTTAACAGACCCGGATACGGACATACTCGCTGTCGTCCCTCTCTCCCAACTAGCCAACGGGGGTAATTCTAATGCAGCGATGGGCGAAAGAAGTCTGCCGTCTTCCGCGTAGCGGGTCAGTCGTCGTCCCTGGCGGCGAGCATGTCGAGGGCTACGGCGGCGGTCCAGGACTGCTCTCCGGAACCAAGTGCCTCACCGGTGAAGGGCTCGAAGTACTCCGCAAAGCCTCCCTCTGAGAGCTCCCGTAGGGTCTCATGCCTCATCCGGTCTGCCCTCTCCTCCTCTCCTGCCCGAAGCAATGACCACCAGAGCAGCCAGTTGGCAACGGGCCACACAGGTCCCCTCCAGTAGCTCCTCGGATGGAAGCCAGGCTCCTGGGGGCTGGTCGAAGGAGGCAGCGGATAACGCAAGCTGGAGTTGCCTGCGAACTCCTGCGAGTCGAGCGTCCGGAGAAGATCGCGGAGCCGGGATCTGTCAAGGCCACCCCCGATTAAGGGCGCGAAGCCTGCTATGGTGCGCACCCTCAGGGGCTCCCCGGCAAGGACGTCTCTATCCAGGCAGAGACCAAGATCCGGGTCCCACTGTTCTTCGAGGCCTGCGCGGCCGCGTTCGATCCAACTCTCTATGAGCCCCCGATCCTCGCGCGGCGCCTCGACGACCCCGGAGATCTCCAGTAGCGCCTCGTTGGCCGCGACCAGGATCGCTGAAAAGAGCACGTCCTTAACGAGGAAGGGGTGCCTCTCGTAGATGTCGGCCTCGTCGTAGCGGGCTCGCTTGAGAAGCTCAAGCAGCCACAGAAAGCGATCGTACTCGTTGTCGGTCGGACGGTGCGAGGGATCCGTGACGTGCTGGAGGTCGTAGCGGGTGTACGGTGGCACCTCCCCCACGGAGATCCTGTCGAGGGCCGCGTCCCAGCGCGGGGAGTTGTCCGTGCCGCTCTCCCAGGGATGGTAGATGGTGACGAGCCCTGAGCCTTCAGGGTCGCGGGCTGTAGCCAGGTAGCGGTGCCAGGAGAAAAGACGCCCGTAGTTGCTCTTCAAGAAGGCACGGGCGCGCTCTTTGCGCTCATCGTCCTTGTTTTGCGCACTCTGCCATATTCGCCTGACGGCTATGGCGTGCACGGGCGGCTGGCACAGGCCGCTGGTGCGCGGTCCTGCAGGGGCGTGCTCAGAGAGAGCGGAGGAGTTCCAGCGCTCCGCGTCCGGGAAGTAGCTCTTGGGCGGGGCCTCCGGGTTGAAGACTATGTGTGGGACCTTCCCCGTGGACCACTGGGCATTGAAGAGAGCTTCCAGCTCGTTCGTAGCGCGGCGGTTATCTATGTGGGCGAGCCCCAGAGCGATAAAGGCAGAGTCCCAGCTCCACTGGTGAGGGTAAAGAGAAGGGGCCGGCTTGGTCCAGGACTTTACCCCGTTGCGACGCAAGACGTCGGCCGCGCGTGGGTTTACGCCGTCGAAGCTGCGGGTCTGCTGCTGTCCGGAGAGGCTCTCTGGTAGCTCTTCCTCTTGCATGAACCGGTGCTGTAACTCCCGTCGGCTCGCTTGACCCGCACAATGTATACAAGGACCGTCCCGCCTTCAAGCCCTTCCGAAGATCCCGCGCTAATCTTCGCGCTCCTCCAGTTTGGAGATCTCCTCCTCGTAAGCGTCCAGGGAGTCAAGGAAGCCGTCGTAGGCGTCGAGCGACTCCCGAGAGAGCATCCTGAAGACCTCGCGCTGTTCGCGCACCAGCTCTTGCAGACTATTCATCGTACGGCGGTTCAACTCGGCGTGGTCCTCCAGAGTTTCGACCCAGTTCTCGAAGAACCTCCTCGAGAGCCTCATGCTGCTCTTCTGGGCGTCGAACGCCCGGTCCACGGCCGCTTTGTACGACTCGCGCGCGAGTCTGTCCAGGTCCTCCGAGGCATCCCTGGCTCGTTTCGCGTCCCTTTCGTCCAAAACAGTCTCCTTTCCCGAACCCCTATGATACCCGCTCTGGCCCAAAGATCGAGCCCCGCGAGCACGCGCGAACTCCATCCACCATTGAAGGAGGACGCGTTAGGTTGCTAGCATGGTCCGACGGTTGGCTTTGGAGGAGGGAACCATGAGCGTCTCCAGCGGAGCAAGGTCGTGACCAGTATCGCAGTCATCGGGGGCGACGGCATAGGCCCCGAGGTCGTGCGTGCAGGGATGAAGGTACTCGATGCCGCGGCGGGCGATAATCTCGAACTGAGCTTCACCGAGTTCCCGTGGGGCTGCGAGTACTACCTGGAGCACGGACGGATGATGCCGAAAGACGGCCTCGACACCTTGGCCGCCTACGATGAGATCTACCTCGGCGCCGTCGGCTGGCCGACCGTGCCCGACCACGTCTCTTTATGGGGACTCCTGCTCCCCATAAGACGCACCTTCGACCAGTACGTCAACCTGCGCCCGGCCCGGCTGTTGCAGGGCGTGAAGAGCCCCCTGGCCGATCCTGGGGATCTGGACATCACCGTCGTCAGGGAGAACACCGAGGGGGAGTACTCGGATTCCGGAGGGCGTGTTTATAGAGACACCCCGCATGAGATCGCCGTCCAGGAGAGCATCTTCACCCGCCGCGGCGTGGAGAGGATCGTCCGTTACGCCTTCGAGGAGGCGAAGTCGAGGCGAGGTCTTCTGGTGGGTGCGACCAAGTCGAACGGTATCAGCATCACGATGCCTTTTTTCGATGAGATCTTCCACGAGATAGCCGCCGACTACCCTGAGGTGGAGGCCTCCCTGATGCACGCAGACGCCCTGGCCGCACGCCTCGTGCTCGCCCCACGCTCCTTCGACGTCGTCGTTGGCTCCAACCTCTTCGGCGATCTGCTCTCCGAGGTAACCGCCGCCATCGCGGGGGCGATAGGGATCGCTCCCTCGGCCAACCTGAACCCGGAAGGGACGTACCCATCCCTCTTCGAGCCGATCCACGGCTCGGCACCGGACATCGCGGGCGAGGGCGTCGCCAACCCCTCAGGTGCGATCTGGGCCGGCGCCATGATGCTGGAGCACGCCGGATACCCCGATGCCGGCGCGCGCGTCCTCACCGCGCTCGAAGAGACCCTCGCATCGGGCACGAAGACTAGGGACCTCGGCGGCAGCGCCACGACGGATGAGATGGCCGACGCCGTGACAAAGAGACTCCTGAGTCGCTAGACTTCGCCGACTTCGACTCTCTGGCGGCGCGGGCGCTTCTTGCGCTCGACGACAAGGTAGGAGCCGATCACGAACAGGGCGGCAAGCCCTTGAGCCACGAGACCCTCGACGTTGGGGAAGGCCGCGAACCATATTCCCATCCAACCGGGTAGCGAGAAGCCGACCTCGGTAGTGGGGATCCAACCGGCTAGCTGCATCTCCTGAACCTGCTCTCCGACCATAACGACGAGCACGACCCCGAGCAGGACGCCGGTGGCTATGAGCAACTTCTTGTAGGGGATGCGCCTGTGGGCGACGAAGGTCAGGACGGCGACGATGGAGGTCAGGAATAACCCTATTGCAGCGCCCTTGAGAACGGGGAAGGAACCCACCTCGAGCCTCAGGCTCTGCAAGAAGAGCACGATCTCGAAGCCCTCCCTGTAGATAGCCGAAAATCCGAGAAGCGCCAGGCCGAGGAACGCCGCGTCCTTGACGCCCCCGGCGCGCTCCATGACCCGTTGCCTCCTGCGATGGTGCAGCCCGATCCAACCCGTCCAGTAAACCCTGTGGAAGAACCAGTTCATCACGACGAGCAAAACCAATATAGCGAGCAGCCCCGTCGCCGCCTGCACGTCGAGCGCAGGAGCAGGTACGGAGTTTATGATGGCGACGACCACGAACCAGCTCGCGACCGTCGCAGCCACGGCCACCCCGGAACCGGCGGCTATGGGACGCCAGTAGGATTTGTCGCTTCGTATGAGCCCGGCCGTGATGGCGGCGAGTACGAGTATGGCCTCGAGCCCCTCGCGGAAGACGAGGATCCCGCTGTTCAAGACCGCAGCGGCAGGGCTGAGGTTCGCGGCGGTCGGGTCAGGGACCCCGCCCGAAGTGAGCGCCTGCCATACCATGACTAAGACCACGAGCGATGCGGCCAGAACCAGGCCGAAGGCCCACGGGTTCGCGACGCTGCGCCAGCCCGCCCTATGCAGCATGAACCCTCCTTCTAATTCCGCCAACCAGCCCGAAGAACCGGACGTAGAGCTCCCGGCCTTCCATGCCAGACCCTCGCCGGGAAACCAGCACCTCACCCGAACCGCGCCTTCCCTGGCCCCGCCGTACGTTAATGATAACCATTCTCATCAATAGGAGTGTGCGCGTCCTGCCGCGTCGAGTCAAGGCATCGCGTCTTCGTATGTGACCTGGATCATCGACCGCCTGGATCTGCGCCGGACCAACCTGCCCGCGAAGAAGTTATCCAGCGGCCACATATCGCGCCGCTGGACGCGGAATTTGATCTCGCTCACATCGAAGCAGTAGATCCCTTGACTCTGGCACCCGGCCTGTCTTATGCTGCTTGAGAGTTATTGCAAATGATTATCATTTGTAGGGAAGGCCGACGAGCGAGGAGGCGAGGTCTCAATTGTTCAGTTCTTTCGTGACCCTACTACGGGAGGGGTTCGAGGTAACGCTGCTGGTCGCCATAGTGCTCGCGTATCTCGTCAAGATCGAGCGCCGCGAGAGCATCAGGCAGGTCTGGTACGGGGTCGGCGCGGCGCTTCTGGTCTCGCTGAGTGTGGGTGGAATTCTGTTTCTGACGGCGGGCGAGCTGGAGGGAAGGCCGGAGGAGATCTTCGAGGGCACGGCGATGTGGGTCGCGGTCGGCTTCCTGACGTACATGATCCTCTGGATGCGACGCGAGTCGCGCACGGTCGCACAGGGCATTCGCCGCGGCATAGACAGCGCCGTGGCGCAGGGCGGTAGTCTGGCGCTCGTATCGCTCGTCTTCGTGATGGTCTTGCGCGAGGGCGTCGAGACCGCGCTCTTTATGTTCGGGATCACACGCACCTCGGAGCCCGTGCAGGTCGCTGTAGGGGCCATGCTCGGGATCGCCGGGGCTGTGGCTCTGGGTTACGCCGTCTACGCCGGAGGGAAGCGCATAAACCTCGGCGTGTTCTTCAAAGTAACGGGGGTGTTCCTGATCCTGGTCGCAGCGGGGCTCCTGGCCCATGGGGTTGCCGAGTTCGAGGAGGCTGGGCTGCTCCCCGCGCTCATGCCGCTTTGGGACGTCAGCAGCTCGCCCGTTCTGGGCGCGGAGACACTCGTGAGCGAGCTTCTCACGGCGTTCTTCGGCTGGGACCCTGAGGCGAACCTCCTCGAGTTGCTCGCCTGGATCGCCTATATCCTTGCGGTCGGATACGCCTTCCTGCGCCCGCAGCCGCTCCCCAAGAGCGCCGCCGCTGCTAACCCGGCCACCCGCAACAGCTAGAGAGACCAGGACGGCGGACCTCACATCCGCCCGGAAACTGCAGAAGAGGGATCAGCACCTCAGCTGATCCCTCTTCTGCGTCACTGTCGCAGGCGTCTCTGATTTTGCGCAATCGCTTTTCCTTCTACCAGAACGGTGACGTTTGCTGAAGCAGCACGTCCGGTCCTTTTGCTGGAAACGTGTGATCGCCCTTTTGGGGGGTGGCGCTCGCCGGAAGTCTCATAGCCTGGCGGGTCTACGAGGTGCTCCGCTACGCGTTCTTATCCGAGCATCCGGCGTGAGGTCGGAGGTTTGTTTTTTGTGGCCGGCTTGCAGTTGATCGTCGCAGCGTGGGTCGCGTGGAGCGCTATCACGCTCGGGGGACGTGTGCTCTGCTGGCGGTGGGTTGCTGAGAGGACTGGCCTGCGTCCGGGGACCGATCACACCTGAGCGACTCGTGGTTCGGATCTAGGATGCCCTGTATGGCGCAAGAGCTTCCTTGTCGAAGCGCAGGCCCGTACCGGGCGTCTCTGTGGGACGCACGCGGCCGTCCGTGACGAGCTGAGGCTCTTCGAGGTAGGGATCCAACGCGAAAGCGTGCTTCTCGAGGTAGACGGGATCCTTTGAGGCGCAGAGAAGGTGGGCGCTCAGCTCGTCTGTGTAGTGGCTGCTCGTTGAGAGGCCTGCGCTGTCGGCCATCTTCAGGGCCTCGAGCGAGGCTGTGATGCCGCCGTTCGTGATCGGGTCTATCTGCAATATCCTGGCGGCCTTCTCATCGACGTAGCGCCTGAACTCGTGTGGGGAGTGGAGGCTCTCGCCGATGGCCACGGGTACGTCCATCTCGCGCGAGATCCTGGCGTGGCCGGCGACGTCTTCGGGGATGGTCGGTTCCTCGTACCAGTAGAGCCCGAAGTGTTCGAGCCTTCGTCCGCGCTCCAGCGCCTCCTCCGCGTCCCAGGCCATGTTGGCGTCGACCATCAGGTCTATGTCGTCGCCTACGAGGCCTCGGACAGCTTCGATGCGTCTCTCGTCCTCGCCCGGGTCGGGGCGTCCGATCTTCACTTTGACGCCGGGGAAGCCCCTCGCCAGAAAGCCCTCGGTCTGGGTGAGCAGCCCATCAAGCGACTTGGGCAGGTCAACGCCCGAGCCGTAGGCCGGTATCTCGCGTGCCTCGGCACCGAGGAGCGCGTAGAGCGGCCTCCCCTCGCTGAGGCCGTAGAGGTCCCACAGGGCGACGTCGACGGCCGCGATCGCGAAGGAGGCCAGACCACCGCGCCCCACGTAGAGTAGACGTTGCCACATCAGCTCCCATAGACCGCGGATGTCCGTGGCGTCCTGGCCGACGATCATGGGTACGATGTCGTCGTCGATGAGGGACCGGACGGCGCGGCCGCCGCGGCCTATGGTATAGGAGTAGCCGTGTCCAGTGAGCCCCCCGGCATCGAGGGTCAATGTGATCAACTCTTCCGTGTCGATGGCTCCGTGGCCGGCGTCGCCCATGGGCTCGAGCGGCAGGCGGTAGTAGGCGGTCTCGACGCGCTCTATCTTCATAAGATCCTCCGAAAAATAGTCATCTCTCTTCCCCATCGCGCAGCCGCCTGACCAACCTCTCGGCGGCCCTGTAGCACAGCGCCCACATCGTCAGCGTAGGGTTGACGCCTTGGCACGTGGGGAACACAGCCCCGCCGAAGACGTAGAGTCCGGGAGTGTCGTGGACGCGAAGCTCGGGGCTCACGACGGAGGCGGCCGGGTCCTCACCCGTGCGGCACCCGCCGAGGTCGTGGCTGCTAATGACACCACCGAAGCGGGGACCGCGCCAGGTCTTCGTCGCACCCATCTCGCGCAGTATCTCCTCGGCCTTCGCCTCCATCCAATCGGAGAGCCTGTGCTCGTTCTCCTGCATATCGTAGGTGATGCGCACGAGCGGCAGCCCCAGCCCGCTCCTGTCACGATGGTACGGGTCGAGGTCGAGGAAGTTGGCCGCGTAGGAGAGCGTGTCCGGCTGAATGCGGACGGCCGCCCAGTGCTGCCAGGTCCTTATGTGATCCTTATATCCCTTGCCCCACGCCGGCACGTCGGGCGGCAGGGCCTCCCGTGTCACCCCGAGCGGCAACCGCTGGTTCTCGATGTTCGGCGTGGCACCGCCGACGAACCCATGCGAGGCCGCGTCGAAATCCGCCGATATAAAGTCGTCGAGGCCCCACATCTGGGCCGCTGGGCCTGTGTGCCCGTTGAAGACGACGTCGGGGAAGAACCCGAAGACGTCGGCCCACATCTTCGTCATGAAGTGCTTGCCGAGCTGGCCGCTCTCATTCCCGAGCCCATCGGGGTGGCGCTCGCTCTTCGAGAGGAACATCAGGCGGACGTTCTCGTAGGTGTAGCTGCAGAGGATGACGGTACGCGCTTCCTGCACGCGCGCCTCGCCCGCCGCGTCGATGTACTCGACGCCCCTGGCATGACCTTCACCGTCGGTGAGCACGCGAACGACGCGGCAGTGCGTCTTGAGGTCGAAGTTGCCGGTAGCGAGCGCCTCGGGTACCGAGGTCAGGGCGGGGTACCAGCGGTCGTCGTAGTAGGGGCCGAAGCCGGCACCACTCCAGGGAGTGTACGTGTTGGCGGGGAAGCCGTTATACGGCTCGCTGTTGGCCGATACCGGCGTTGGGTACGGGTGGAGTCCCATAGCCTCCGTCGCCTCGCGGAAGACCTCGCCGGTACGGAAGGGCCTCATCGGCGGCATCGGGTAGGGCTTGCTGCGCGGGATGAAAGGGTTGGTGTCCCCGTCGCCGGCGACGGCGGCGAGGTACTCGATCTTCGTGTAGTAAGGTTCCAGCTCGTCGTAGGTGACGGGCCAGTCGGAGAGAGTATGTCCCTCGGGGAGAACCTTCTCCCCGAAGTTCTCGCGTACGTAGGTGAGGTACGCGAAGTGGTGCGGGTGGCAGCGACGCAGCGCCCCGCCCCAGTGGATCACCGATCCCCCGACGCCGTTCATCATGCGCCCGAGGGTGAAGGTCGCCTCTCTCGTCGGCGCCCCCTCCCGTAGCCGCCACCGCGGCGTCTCGCTGAGGAACTTGGGACCCATCGCGCCCCTCGCGTAGTACGACGAGTTCAGCTCGTCGGGGACGAAGTCTCCCTTCGTGCGGTACGGTCCGGCCTCGAAGCCGACGACCTTCAGGCCGGCGCAGGCGAGGATCGGGGCGATCAATGCTCCCACCGCGCCGACGCCGACGAGCACGACGTCGGCCTGTCCAGAAGGAGGCTCTGCGCCCTTCTGGGGATCGTATCCAGGGACCCTGACCGGCTCCTTTGCATCGCCGCCCAGCGAGAAACCGGCGTCCTCCAGGGACCTTATCTCCCCTCCCTTCGTAACCGGCTCGGTCGCGAGGTTCTCCTCGGCGGTGTGTTCGAGCCAGACGCCCGGATGGCCGAGGAACCTCCAGCCGAGTTTGTCCCTGTTCCCGCCGTGTGCGGGGTCGGAGAAGAGACCCTCGCGGGTATGTTCGCGCAGCATCCAAAAAAACTCGCGCTGCTCGGGGACGCGGAAGTTCGGGAGCACGCCGCGTTCGAGGTCGGAGATCAGGGCATCCTGACATTCCGGTCCACAGTCGGCGAAGAGGGCACCGAAGCGCTCCTCTGCGGCCCGGTCGAGCGCCTGCAGGCCTAGGCGATAGGTTTCGGCCAGATCTCTGTACGTCCCTGAGAGCGCCCTGTCCACATATGCGAGGACCCCGATCTCCTTCGCGCCGGGGCCGTTCTCGTCGGCGGGGAAGAGGCGCTCGAAGAGAGAGGCGGCGGTCCGCGCCTCGTGTGGGTTCAGGGTCAGCAAGCCCGGTGATCTCTCCACGTGCGGCTCCCCTACGGGTGTAGCTCCGCCGGGGTACCGAAGTCCTCATAGTGCAGGTAGACGGTCTTGCGGCGCAGGTAGCGTTCGTAGCCGTATGGTCCGTCGTCGCCGCCCATCCCTGAGAGCCTGTAGCCGGTGTGGAAGCCCTGTAGCTGCTCGGGTCCGATCTTGTTGACGTAGACCTCGCCGAAGTTGATGTCGTCTATCGCCCGCATGGCCTTGTGCAGGTCCGAGGTGAACACGTAGGCCGAGAGACCGTAGCGCGAGTCGTTGGCGAGGTTCACGACCTCATCGAAGTCATCGAAAGGCTGTATCGGCAGTACCGGCCCGAAGACCTCGTTCTGCACGATCCCCATGTCGTTCGTCGTACCCGTAAGCACCGTCGGCTCGAACCAGTACCCCCGCTCGAACTCCTCCCCCTCAGGC
>CADDZK010000030.1 GCA_902812425.1 Actinomycetota bacterium | reverse complement strand
CCTTTATCGTCTCGGGGGTGAGGAGGGGCGATTTGTCCCCCACCATCCTCTTTGAGGTCTTGGAGAGCTCGCCCAGAAGGAAATAGTCAACGGCCATGCGGACGAGGTTGTCCAGGTGCTCGTCGGGGTCGTCGTCCCTGCTCCAGACGGACCTCTCTACCCAGAGCCTCAGGTACTCGGCGTCGAGCATGGCGTTGTAGAGCGAGCTTGGCGGCCTCTTTGCGTCAGTTCGCTTTACGGACTCCTGTCTCCACGTCCGCCCGAAGAAGCGGCCCTCCCCCTTGCACAGTATCTCGGGGTGGGCGTCGAGCATGCGCATGAGCCAGGTGGTGCCCGACTTCTGGTAGCCGACGACGAAGTAGACGGGCGTCTCCTCGATGTCGGGTCGTTCCGTCTCTCCCCGCGCCCTTGCCAGCTCCCTCTTGAGCGCGCGGATCTGCGCGTCTTTGATGGCGAGCTGCCTGCGGGCCTGCCCCGTCGCCCTCGATCGCAGAGACCTCGCCGCCGCGTCGAGAGACGATTTCGCCCCCCGCAGCACCTCCATGGCTTTGCGATTACGAGAGGTCAACGTCCCGAGGGGTCTTCGGCTGCGAGCTCCCGCTCCAGGTAGTCTGCGAGGGCCTCGCTCCAGTGCCTGAGCTCGGGTCCGCCGGGGGAGGAGAGGACCCCGTTGGCAGGGCGCGCGGCGGGGAGCGGATACTGTGAACCAGGGATGGGGATGACCTCGGTCTCGACGCCGGCGAGACGGAAGATCTCACGCGTGAACTCGTACCAGGAGCACGACCCCGCGTTGGTGAGGTGGTAGAGGCCGTAACGACCCGCCTCTATTATCCCGACGATGCCCTCGGCCAGATCCCTTGCGTAGGTGGGCGAGATGAACTCGTCGTCCTTGACCTTGAGCGAGTCGCGCTCGCCGGCCACGCGCAGCATGGTCCTCACGAAGTTGCGCCCCCGCCCGTAGACGCCGGCGGTGCGGACGACGTACCAGCGGTTCGTGAGCCGCATTACGTGCTCCTCGCCCGCGAGCTTGGTGCGGCCGTAGGCGCTTATGGGCTTCGGGGGGTCGAAGGGCTCGTAGGGTCTCTCGCTCTCTCCATCGAAGACGTAGTTGGTGCTCACGTGCAGAAGCTGGCAGCCACGCCGCTCGCAGACCTGGGCCAGGTTGCGCGGCCCCAGGGCGTTCACGCAGTACGCGAGATCCCTCTCCTCCTCACAGCCGTCCACGTCGGTGTAGGCGGCGGCGTTGATGATAACCTCGGGCGAGTTCTCCTCTAAGGCCCGCTCTACGGCCTCAGGGTCGGCCACGTCGAGACCCTCCCTGGCGAACGCCACGACCTCGTGACCCCGCTCCGGGAGTATCCCCGCCAGCTCAAGGCCGAGCTGGCCGTTCGAACCTGTTACGAGGACCCTCATCCCGAGATGCTCTCCACGGTCTCCTCAAAGCCTTCTGTTCAGGAGCGTATCATAGAGTTCTTCCATCTCGTCTGCGTACTCGCCGGTGCTCTTTAGTGCGCCGATCCCGCTCCGAAGTTGCGCTAGCAGGCCGGGCTCTGTCGCCAGCCGCAGCAGTTGCCCTGCGAGATCGCGTGCGTCTTCGAGCCCGAAGAGCAGGCCGTTCTCCCCGTGCTTCACGAACTCGGAGGTGCCACCCAGGTCCGTGGCGACGACGGGCATCCCTGCGGCGAAGGCCTCGAAGACTACGCCTGGGGCGTTCTCGTACCAACGCGAGGGCACCACGAGGACGTCGAGGTCAGAGAGGACATCCTTTAGCTCCTCGCGCACGAAAGCTCCGCGGAAGGAGATCCTTCTGTCGTCCCTGGCGAGATCCCGCAACTCACCCGTGTAGGACTCGTAGCCCTTCCCGCTTCCGTGAATGAAGAGCGTCGCGTCCGTGTCAGAAGGCAGCATCCTGAAGGCCCTCACGAGTACGTCGGGTCCCTTGTGAGGGGCCAGGGTGCCGACGAACCCGAACCTGAGCGTCGATGAAGGGCGCCGCTCCGAGGTGGCCCCTGCGACGTGGGAGGCGTCTATGCCGTAGTGGGAGACCTGGATCTTCTCCTTCCCTATGCCGTTGGCGAGGAGCAGGTTCCGCGCGAGCCGGGTGTAGACGAGGATGCGGTCAACGTCCTCCATCCGCTCTCGTATGTACGCCGGTCGCTCCCTCACGTCCTCGACCTGGCGCAAGGGGAGGGAGAGGCGCGAAAGCGGTGTGCGGGAGAGCAAGTTCGCTACCCTCGGGACCACGCCGGGGACCAGGCTCGCCTTCTTCACGCGCGGGTCCGAGCTCCGGCTCGCTATGCACCTGACGCAGTGGGCTACCTCGGGTCCCGTACACATCACGCCGTCGTGCCTCCTCAGGTCCACGACCGGGCATACGGCCCAGAAATCCGCCGCCGTGAAGACGACGGGCAACCCCGACTGCTTGAAGACGGGCAGCACGCTCGCCGAGAGGCCCTGCAGGTGCATGGCGTGGACGATCTGAGGGTCCTTCTCCCGCACGTACTCCCTCGTTCTCTGCGCCATCTCTTCGTTGCGGTAGTTCAGCGAGTAGGGACGCGACAGGCCTTCCTCCGGGCGACCGACCCTGCGTATGGGGATGCCCTCGAACTCGTAATCTTCCGTCTCACCGGGTCCCAGATCGCTGTGGGGGACGCTACGCTTGGCGGCAAGGACGAGAGGCTCGTGCCCGCGAGCCTTCAGTTCCTGTGCCAGCCCGAGCGTCACTACCTCTACACCGGCGCGGCTCTCGGGGAAGAACTGGTGGACGGTAAAGAGGATCCTCACCGGCGGGAGTCGAGAGACTTTGCGTGGCTTCCTGCGTGCACAACAGAGGATTATACGAAAATCCCTAGATCCCTTTGAGGAGGAATTCGTGCAACTTGGCGGAGACATGACCGCCAGGTCCCCTCCTCGCCGCCAGATAGGCGCCCACCTGTGAGCAGAGGGCGTACCTTGTGGCGAGGAGCAGCGACCGTGGGTCCACCCCTCCTGCAGCTTTGTCCCTGATGAGACGGAGGTAGAGGTGCGCGGAGGAGAGGAGTACGTTCACGAGCAGGCGCACCAGGTTCGGTGTCGGGGCGAGCCCGAAGAGATCATAGAGGAGCAGTCCGTCCGCGTAGTGGCGACGCACATCGTAGAGGGCGCCGCGCTCGTGGGAGTGAAGTACGGCCGAGCGGGGTTCGTACACGAGTTTGTAGCCGGCCTCGACGACCGTCTTGCCCCACCTGAGGTCTTCTCCGAAGCCCTTGCCCTCGAAGGGGAAACGCTCCCACACCGAGCGGCGCACACAAGAGCTCACGTTGTCGAAGGTGGCAAGCGCACGTTGCGCGCCGGGTGGCATCTCGCGGTAGTGTCCGGGGCCGCCGGCGAACTGCTCGCGGCGCCCGGGAGCCGAGGTAGGCCAGTCGCCCATCAGGGCACGCGTCAGCGGGCTGCTCTCGGGGTGCGGGATCTGACGCCCGTACACCCCTGCGACGGTATCGTCCCGCTCGAAGTTCTCGACCATCGCGGCGAGCCATCCATCGTCCACAGGCAGGGCATCCTGCACGATAAAGGCCACGTACTCGCCCTCCGCGTGCGAGACGCCCAGGTTGCGCGCCGTCCCGTGATCGAATTCTCCTGGCGAGATGTGGTAGACGGAGGCACCATAACGCCGGGCTAGCTCGACGGTTCCGTCCGTAGAGCCCGAGTCTACGACGAGGATCTCGTAGCCGAAGGGAGCATCTTGGGCGGCCAGCCTCCCGAGCAACTCATCGAAACCGGTACCTCCGTTGAGGGTAGGGATTACTACCGATGCCTTCTGCGCGCTCAACTCTCTGGGTAGAACCTCTCCAGCAGGGAGGCGGTCGTCTTCTCTACCACCTCGACCTGCCTCGGGGTCAGGTCCTCCCTCCAGCCACCCGGCGTCCCCCTGCGGTAGAACTTGCCCCTGCCTTTCTCTCACCCTCGGGCACGTTCTCCCACGAGTGCTTCTCGACGGCCCGCCCGAGCTCCCCCTCGTCCACGGGGATGCCCAGAGTGGAGTAGATGCGCCTCATCTCGTTCATGGTGTCTGCCCTCAAGTCCTCGTACCGGACGAGCACCTTCGGACCCTCGTGGGCGTCGTAGGCCCGTCTGGCGCTCTCGACACCCCGCCTGTACACGTTGGCCCTCTCCCTGACGAAAGCGTTCGGCCTCGCCTCTACCTTCCCGCGCTTCGTGCCCGTCTTCCCTGCCCTGCTCTCGTACAGCCACCCCCCCTCTCTGGCGGCGTCGAGGACGGAGGCGACCACGTCCCTCGGGTCGCGCACGAGCAGGATCATGCGGCTCTCCGGGAGCGCCTCCATGAGGAGCGGCGCCCCCACCGAGCCGTTCGGCTCTTTGATCACCAGATACTCTTGCGCGCCGAGGCGGGGGTTGGAGTAGCGCGCCCCGTCGAGGACGAAGTTCCTCACCGACTCGATCCAACCCTTCCGGATCGGGTCCCCCATCACGAAGTCCGCCGAGCGCAGGTTCTCCTTCGGGGCCCTGGCGTAGAACTCCCCGAAGAGACGGCCGACCATGGGCTCCTCCCAGACCCGGACGCCACCGATCTCCCCCATCATGCTCCTGAGCCAGGTGCTCCCCGAGCGCCCCGAGCCGAAGATCCAGATCATCGTCCCGGGATCGACGCCGCCGCTCCTCTTGCCCTCCCCTGCGAGCCTGGATCTCAGCCTGCCCAGCTCGAGGTAGACTCGCTCGCGCTCGCCGACCAGCCTGCCGTAGGCCCTGGTGAGCGTCCTGCTTCTCTTCCCGGCCCGCCGCAAAGCCCGCCCGAGCCCGAGAGCGCGCGCCCTCAGGCCCTCAAGCATCGTCCCCACCTGCGAGGTCCTTTCCTTCCCGAGGCCACCTTCCGTGTCCTCCGTCGTAAAAAACTTTCGAAAAGTCTGTCATAGAACCCTTAACTTTTCTCAACTCTTGCCTGATAATAAGTATCACGCAATACAGCGTCTTGCCCTGAGGGGGGAATTTGCGTCACAAAGCGCTGGTTTTTCTGTCGGTTTTGGCTGTCATAGTCATGGCAGTGGCAGGGCCCAGCGCGAGCGTCGGAGCAGGGCAAGCGCATGCCGAGCAGGCGTCTCTCGCTGACGAATTCGGCCACGCTTCGCAGGAGTACGGCGTCCCCAAAGAGCTGCTCCTGGCGATGGGATACGTCAACACCCGCTGGGAGATGCCGCCGCCCTCGGCGAGCGATTACGAGGCGGACGACCCCGAAGGCCAGGGCAACTACGGGGTCATGGCCCTCATGAAGAACCCTTCGATGGATACTCTGGATAAGGCCGCCTCCCTCACGGGGCTCTCCAGAGACCAGCTAAAGACGGACCGCGCCGCCAACGTCCGCGGCGGGGCTGCAGTCCTTGCGGATCTGGCGGGTACACAGAAGCCAGCGGACCTGGGCGGCTGGTACGACGTCGTCAGCAGGTACGGAGACGGTACTCAGTATGCGGATCAGGTCTACGAGGTTCTCAAGAGCGGGGCCTCCGCCGACATCTCGACGGGCGAGCACCTCGAGCTCGCGCCGCAGAACGTCGAGGTGCCCCAGCGCTTCAGCGTACAGGCGACGGGCGACTATCCAGGGTCCACCTGGTACGGCAACGGGGGCAGCAACTATACCAACTCCAACCGTGAGGCCACCTACGATATAAACACCATCGTCATCCACGTTACGCAGAGCTCGTGGTCGAGCGCCATCAACTGGTTCGCGAGCCCGAACAACACGGGCTCCTCGGCCCACTACGTCGTCCGCTCCTCCGACGGCTTTATAGGTCAGTCGGTCCACGAGGAGGACATAGCCTGGCACGCTGGATGGTGGAAGACCAACAAGCATTCGATCGGCATAGAGCACGAAGGATATATAAACAACCCCTCGTGGTTCACGGACGCGATGTACCGGTCCTCGGCGAAGCTCTCTGCCTACCTCGCAAAGAAGTACAGGATCCCCATCGACCGCAAGCACATAATCGGGCACAACGAGGTTCCTGGCTGCCCGGGACCGGGCGGCGGCGTGGACTGCCACACCGATCCAGGCAAGTACTGGAACTGGAAGAAGTACATGGACCTCGTCAGGGGCTACGCCGGAGGAACTTCGTCGGGAAGCACCTACACCCAGGTCGTCGACAACACGACCTCGGGCCGTTTCAGGGCCTCGGACGGCTGGGGATCAAGCTCCTACAGCGGCCAGCGCTACGGCGCGAACTACCGCTTTCTAATGAGGCCGCTCTCGGTCTCCGACAACGCGGGGTACAAGATCTCGACGCCGGCGAAGGACTCCTACGCCGTCTACGGCTGGTGGCCCGCAGACCCCGGCTACAACGACAGGACGACCTTCAGGATAAAGACCCCGAGCGGGTGGGTGAAGAGGGTCGTCAACCAGAGAACGAACGGCGGCACGTGGGTCAGACTCGGTACGTACACCCTCGGAGCCGGTGATTCTTACAGGGTCGAGGTTTCGAGCAAGAGCCCTGATGCGGGCTACATAATCGCGGACGCCGTGAAGATCGTGAGAAGGTAAGAACGCAGGAGGGGAAGTATGTGCTCTGAGGATAGACATATAACGATGGACCGCAATGACTTTCTCAAGCTCGGCGGCACCGGGCTCGCCGGCGCGGTCCTACTCGGCAGTGCGGGCGGCGTGAGCCTGGCCCAGACAGGCTCCTTGAGGACCGAGTTCGAATCCGCCGCGCACAAGTACGGGGTGCCTGTAGCGTTGCTCCTGGCTATGGGCTACGTGAACACCCTGTGGGAGATGCCGCCGCCCTCGGCGAGCGATTATGAGAAGGGCGACCCGGAGGGACGCGGCGCCTACGGCATCATGCAACTCGAACAGAACCCGTGGAGGGACACCCTGGGTAGGGCTGCCTCCCTCACGGGCCTCTCCGAACGGCAGTTGAAGACGGATCGCGCAGCCAACATAGAGGGTGGGGCGGCGCTCCTCTCGGAGATGGTGGGTATGCCAAAGCCGCACGACCTCGACGGCTGGCAGGAGGCGGTCGGCGAGTACGCAGGGACCGATCTCTACATCCGGGAGGTCTACCTGACGCTAGAGAACGGGGCCTCGCTGACCATCTCGACCGGCGAGAGGGTAACGCTCTCGCCGCAGGACGTCACGGTGCCGCAGGTCTACACCGCGCAGGCTACCGCCGACTACCCGCGCGCCGTCTGGCGACCCGCGGACCCGAGCAACTACACAAACTCGAACCGCGAAACCTCATGTAACATAGGCAAGATCGTCATCCACGTCGCACAGGGCACCTACTCGGGCACCATAAGCGCGTTTCAGAAAAAGAACTACGGAGCTTCGGCCCACTACGTGGTGAGCAGGAGAGGAGCACTGGCCCAGTGCGTACGGGGCGAAGACATAGCCTGGCACGCCGGATGGTGGAAGACCAACAAGCACTCGATCGGCATAGAGCACGCCGGCTACATCGACAACAGGAACTCCTTTACCAGGAGGATGTACCGCTCCTCGGCCAGGCTCTCGGCCTGGTGCTGCAAGAAGTACCGCATCCCCGTGGATCGCAAGCACATAATCGGGCACAACGAGGTCCCTGGCTGCCCCGGCGCAGGAGGAGGCGTGGACTGCCACACCGATCCAGGCAAGTACTGGAACTGGAAGAAGTACATGCGTATGGTGCGGCACTACCGGAGGCGGATGTAGGTGACTCCTTCCGCAGACATGCGAAGCATGGCCCGTCGCCACGCTCTCATTCTCGGCGCGGCTCTGCTCTGCGCCATCCTCCTGCTCGTGCTCGCGCGGGGAGCCCGTGCAGAGGCGCTCGCAAGGATCGACGAAGATCCCACGGGCGCGCCTTACGTCTCAGGAGAGCTGCTAGTCGCCTACGAGCCAGGGACCTCCGAGAAGGCCGAGGAGACCGCCGTCAGAGGGTCCGGGGCACGCACGCTCGAAAGCCCGTCGGGAGAGAACCTCAGGCTCCTCTCCTTCCCCTCGGTCGAAGACGAGGCTTCGCAGGGAGCGCGGGAGAGAGCGCTGGAACAGAAGCTGCAGGAGATCAGGGATGAGCCGCGGGTCGCTGCAGTAGACTACAACTACGTCCGCGGGGCCTCGTTCGTACCCAACGACCCGAAGTTCGCCGACCAGTGGGGTCTCGCGAAGGCCAGCTTCCCCGGCGCCTGGGACACCGCCAGGGGTACGGGAGCGCGGATCGCCGTCGTCGATTCTGGGGTCGACCAGGGACACCCTGACATAGGCAACATCGCAGCCCAGAAGGACTTCGTCGAACGCGACAGGGTGGCCGACGACGACAACGGGCACGGCACCCACGTCACGGGGATAGCGGCCGCGCTCACGAACAACGGCATAGGAGTGGCCGGAGGATGCCCCGACTGCGATCTGCTCATAGCGAAGGTTATAGGGCGTAACGGGGAGACCACGGACGCGAAGATAGTCGATGGCATGAGTTGGAGCGTGCAACGCGGCGCTGACGTGGTGAACCTCTCGCTCGGTGGTCCCGGAGACTCGAGCGTGCTCCAGAAGGCCGTCAACGACGCCGTCGCCAATGGCGTGGTGGTCGTCGCTGCGGCGGGCAACGAGAGGACGACGAAGCGGCAGTACCCCGCGGCATACCCCGCGGCCATCGCAGTGAGCGCCACCAACAAAAAAGACGAGCTGGCACGCTTCTCAAGCCGCGGTAAGTGGATAGATCTGGCCGCCCCGGGTACGAGCATCCTCTCCACCCTCGATGGCGGCGGCTATGGCGAGATGACGGGGACCAGCATGTCGGCCCCCTTCGTATCGGCCCTCGCTGGGCTGCTCGCCTCCCGGGGCATCTACACCGGCGACCAGATCCGCCAGCAGATGGAGAGCACGGCCACCGATCTCGGTCCCGCCGGGGTCGACCCTTACTACGGTCACGGCAGGATCGACGCGGCGAGCGCCGTCCAGTAGCCCCGGGCTGGTAAGCCAAGCCCCGTTTATGTAAACTTCCCGCGGCCTACGCTTTTCAGGCCCATGGCTTACACTACCAGTGATACTGACGGCGAGATGAGGAACATTATTGGCCACGTACACGTCCAGTGATAAGAGAAACCTGCCGGGCGCATTCTTCGACGCTCTCGGCACGTTCTACCATCGGCGGTGGCTGCTCAGGTACTTCGTGCAACGCCAGATAACCCGCGCGTACAAGGGGTCCTACCTTGGTTTCGTGTGGGCGATATTGGGTCCCCTTATCTGGGTCTTCTTCCTCTCCCTAATCTTCTCCCATACTTTCGGGTTGAGACAGAGGACCGTCGAGGGCGACCCCACGCTCAACTTCGGCCTCTTCCTGTACTGCGGGCTGCTCCCCTTTCTGACATTCTCCGAGGCGCTAAACAAGGGCCTCAACAGCATCAAGGGCAGCTCGGGGCTGGTTCAGAAAGTCGTCTTTCCGCTCGAGCTACTGCCTTTCACGAACGCGATAGGGTCGATGGTAGACAAGTTCTTCGGCCTTGGGGCGCTACTGATCATACTGTTATTATCCGGGAGGGCGTTGCACTGGACGCTTCTCTTTCTGCCTGTCGTCGTGGTGCTACAGTTAGTGTTCATCCTTGGGCTTACCTACCTTATGGCGGTCCTCGGAACCTTCTTGCCCGATTTGGGAGAGGTCACGCGCCCCGTGATAAGAGGGATGTTCTTCGTTACCCCGATCCTCTGGCCGCCGGACCGGTTGCCGGATTCTCTCAGCTGGATTGAGGACTATAATCCGCTGGCGTATCTGGTTAAGGCTTATAGAGGATTGATACTGGACGGCGCCCTGCCCGGAGGGCTGGCGACCCTCTACTTCACGCTGTTTTCCGTGGCCCTCTTCGTCGTGGGCTTCGCGGTCTTCGTCCGGCTCAAGCCGAAGTTCGCGGATCACCTGTGATGCCCGCTATATCCCTTAAGGGCATAGGAAAAAAGTACAGGATTGCATCCAACCGATCCCTGCGTCTAAGGGAGGTCTTGAGCTTCGGCAAGAAGCAGCACAGCCAGGATTTCTGGGCTCTTCAGGACATAGACCTCGAGGTGCAGCCGGGCACGACCCTGGGCATCCTTGGCCGTAACGGGGCCGGCAAAAGCACGTTACTCCAGATAATCTCGGGTGTCTTGCAGCCGACGACCGGCACGGTCGAGGTAAACGGTCGGCTGACCGCCATCTTCGGGCTGGGATCGGGGTTCAATCCGGAGTTCACGGGTCGTGAGAACGCCATGCTGAACGGTCTGATCCTTGGCATAGACCGCCAGGAGATGCTGAACCGATTCGACGAAATAGCAGCGTTCGCGGATATCGGGGACTTCATCGACCAGCCTGTCAAGACCTACTCCAGCGGGATGAAATCCCGCCTGGGCTTCGCCGTCGCCGTCAACGTCGAGCCGGATATCCTGGTCATCGACGAGGCCCTCTCGGCCGGCGACGCAGCGTTCAAGAAGAAAGCCATACAGAGGATGTATGATCTGCGGGACTCGGGCACCACTGTCTTGTTCGTCTCCCACAGCATGGGAATGGTCCAGAAGTTCTGCACAGACGCCGTGCTTCTCCACAGGGGCCACATGATCGCCTCAGGCACGCCCGACGAGGTGATCGACGAGTACAGCAACGTGCTGGAGAAGTCCCAGGCTCAGAAGGGCGCCCGGAACGGGAAGAGGGAACGGGAACTGGACTACGCGATAGCGCACGAGGACGAGGAGGACCTGCCTGACTCCCCGAACGGTTCAGAGAGGCGGCAGTCACCTCAGGCTACGGGGGAGGCTGAGATCCTGCGCGTGGATTTTCTCGACGAGAGCGGGGAGTCCGTCAGTGAGGTGCCTTCTGGGAGGAGCCTGACCGTCAGGGCGCACGCACGTTATGTACAGGCAGTGGAAGATAGCGCGCTCGGCGTCGCCCTGCGCGACCGGGCAGGGACACTCCTGTTTGCGACCTCTACGGAGCTGGAGAAGGTCCCGCTCGGTGAGCGGTCGGAGGATGAGATCGTAACGGTAGACTTCACCTTCGGGGTGCCGCTTCGCCCCGGCGCCTACGGCGTCGAGGTCACCGTCTCAGGGGGCGAGGGCGGGCTTCTAGGACGGAGCGAAGAGATGGCGGCCTTCGAGGTCGTCGCGGAGGAGCGTCCGGTGTGGGGTCTGATCCAGCTTCCCACCAGGGTCGAGGTCCACGACCACGAAGAGCAGGGCCCGGCAACCTGAGACTCGTGTCCCCTCGCCTCACGGTCGTCATCCCGAACTGGAACGGCGAGCGATTCCTGAAGCTCTGCCTGGGCTCTCTGCGAGACCAGTCTTTCAGGGACTTCGAGACGCTCCTCGTAGATAACGGTTCGACCGACGGCTCCCTGGACTTCGTCGCCGAGCACTTCCCGGAGGTAAAGACGCTCTCTCTGGGGGAGAACAGGGGCTTCTCCGGGGCCGTGAACGCCGGGATATGGGCTTCGGAGACGGAGCTCGTGGCGCTCCTGAACAACGACACGGAGCAGGACCAGGGTTGGCTCGAAGCGCTCATGCACGCCGCGGACTCTCATCCCGAGGCGGGTCTCTTCGCGAGCAAACTCGTCGACTTCCACGATCGCCGCTTTCTCGACGGCGCCGGAGACGCCATGCGCCTGAGCGGCCTCCCCTACCGCCTCGGACACGGCGAGCGCGACCGCGGCCAGTTCGACGCGCCAGGCTACGTATTTGCGGCGTGCGCCGCGGCCGCGCTGTACCGGAAGTCGCTCTTCGACGAGGTCGGGCTCTTCGATGAGGACTTTGTCTCCTACTGCGAGGACGGCGACCTCAGCTTCCGCGCCCAGCTCGCCGGCTATCGTTGCTTCTACGTCCCCAGCGCCGTCGTCTACCACATGGGAAGCGCCTCGACCGGCGGCAAGCGCAGCCCGACGGCGACTCGGCTCGGCACCCGAAACTCTTTGAGCCTGCTGGTAAAGAACCTACCCCTCTCCGTGGCAGTGCACATAGCGCCTTTCTTCGTCACAGGGCAGCTGGGGCGTCTGATCACCGCCGCTGCGACGCACTCTTTGAGGGCGCACCTGGAGGGGCTGGTCGGCGCCTGGCGCCATCTGCCGCTCATGCTCGGGAAGCGGGCCGAGATACAGAAGAGGAAGAGGATCTCCGACGCCGAGGTCCGCAGGCTGCTCAGGGAGTCGTCGCTCGCCGCCGCGGCGAGCATCGCGCGCCGCCTCAGGGATAGAGTACTGTCGCGATGAAGTTCTCGGTGCTCATCGTCAACTACGCATCCTGGCCCTTCACCCTGCGCTGCATCGAGTCTCTGCACGCGACGGGCTACGGTAATTTCGAGACCGTCGTCATCGATAACGATAGTGTGGAGCCGCCCGAGCTTCCACCTTCTGTGCGCCTGATCCGCAACAAAGAGAACGTCGGGTTCGCACGCGCCCACAACAAGGGTATCGCCGCCTCGACAGGGGACCTCGTCGTCCTCATAAACCCGGATACTCTCGTGGAGAGGGACTTCTTCGAGCGTCTTGATGAGTTCTTCGAGGATGACACCAGGATCGGGATAGCCGGACCGCGGATACTCGACTCGGACGGGGAGTTACAGCTCTCGGCGCGGCGCGAGATCAACGTTCTCTCAGGGCTCCTCGGACGCACCTCCCTCCTGACACGCCTCTTCCCGAAGAGTTCGCTCGTAAAGAGCCAGTTCCCCGTCGTCACGGAAGGTTCCAACCCGACACCGGTAGACTGGGTCTCCGGCGCCTGCATGGTCATCCGCAGGGATACACTGCGAGACGTAGGCCCTCTCGACGCACGCTTTTTCATGTACTTCGAGGACGCGGACCTCTGCCACCGCGCCCGCGGCGCAGGGTGGCTCGTCTACTACCTGCCTGACGTCGAGATAATCCACCAGACAGGCGCGAGCAGCCGCAGCAGGCCGAAGTCCATCTGGCGCCTCCACAAGAGCGCCTTCCTCTACCACCGCAAGCACGGCGACCACGGCCCCTTCGGCCTCTACAGCGCGATGGTCCTCGCCGGGCTCACGCTCCGCGCCCTCACGAAGCTCGGGATGTCATTATTCGCGCGGTAGGCGTATCGGTTTCGAGAGATCAGCCCCTCTAACCCCCGACGGGCCGTAACTCCAGGAAGACGTGCTCGTGCTGCGGAGCAATCCTTCCGAGCACGTAGTTGTAGAGACGATACTGCCAGCCGTACTTCTCGTCTATCGCCCGGTCTGCGAGATCCTCCTCGTCCTTTCCCATTAGGCGGGCCTCGGCCTCGACGCTTCTCTGCACTCTGGGCTTGCCCCTGAAGTTGCTTGGCGTCAGCCTCACACGGGGGTTGTTGCGGATGCGCTTGGCCTTGCCCGTTTGCGCGCCGGTGAAGACGTAGGCCCTGCCATCCACGAGCGCGAACCAGACCGTCGTAGGCACGCCTTCCCCGCTCTTGCGGTATGTGATCATGCGCACGTAGCGATGCCCCTCCAGCAGGTCGAACGAGCCGCCCACCTCAGCCTCCCGCATAACGGGGCAGCGCTCCTTCGGGCACCTCACTCAGCGGCGGGGCGGCGCGGTCTTTGTCGGAGAGGCTCGGGGCCTTTACTGGCCATTGTATTCCGATCTCCGGGTCGTCCCAAAGGATGGACCCGTCGTACTCGGGGGCGTAGTAGTCGGTGCACTTGTAGGAGAAGAGCGCGCTCTCGCCGGTCACGACGAAGCCGTGGGCGAAGTCCGGCGGCACCCAGAACTGTCGCTTGTTCTCGGCGGAGAGGGTTACGCCCGTCCACCTGCCGAAGGTCGGCGAGCCTACCCTTATGTCCACGGCCACGTCGAAGACCTCGCCAGCAAGGACGGAGACGAGCTTGCCCTGAGCCTGGGGGTTCTGGAAATGGAGGCCGCGCAGCACGCCGTGGGCCGAGAGGGAGAGATTATCCTGCACGAAGTGGTTGGGGATGCCGTACTCCTTGTACCGCGCGCCGTTCCAGGTCTCCATAAAGAAGCCACGCGCGTCACCGAAGACCTTAGGCTCTATGATGAGGACGCCGGGGAGCTCCGTCTCGATCACGTTCACCTGACGTACTCCTCGCTCCTCAGAAGCTCCAGCAGATACTGACCGTAGTCGTTCTTCCTCATCGGATAGGCGAGGCTTTCGAGCTGTTCGGCATCGATGTAGCCTTTGCGGTAGGAGATCTCCTCCGGACACCCAATCTTGAGACCCTGCCGCTGCTCGATGGTCTCGATGAAGTTCGCCGACTGGTGCAGCGACTCGTGCGTACCCGCATCCAGCCACGCCATCCCACGGCCCATGAGCTCGACCCGGAGCTCCCCGCGCTCCAGGTAATCTACGTTGACGTCGGTGATCTCCAGTTCCCCTCGCGCAGAAGGGGTGAGGTCGGCGGCCACGTCGATGACCCTATTGTCGTAGAAGTAGAGACCCGTCACGGCGTAGTGCGAGCGGGGTCTCTCCGGCTTCTCCTCGATACTGAGAACCGTCCCGTCCCTATCGAACTCGACCACGCCGTAGCGCTCGGGGTCGCGGACGTAGTACCCGAAGACGGTAGCCCCGCTCTCTCTGCCGGCTGAGCGCTCGAGCAGCTCCGAGAAGCCGTGCCCGAAGAAGATGTTGTCCCCGAGGACGAGCGAGACGTTCTCGGAACCGACGAACTCCCTACCTATGATGAAAGCCTGGGCGAGCCCTTCTGGCTTCGGCTGCACGGCGTACTCGAAGTTGACGCCCCACTGCGAGCCGTCGCCCAGGAGTTCCTCGAAGCGGGAGAGATCCTCGGGGGTGGAGATCACGAGTATCTCCCTTATGCCTGCGAGCATCAACGTCGTCAACGGATAGTAGATCATGGGCTTGTCGTAGACGGGGAGGAGCTGCTTGCTCACCGCCCTTGTAAGCGGGTAGAGCCGCGTCCCCGACCCTCCTGCGAGCACGATGCCCTTCACGCCGGTCCTCCGCGGATGCCGAGCCGCTCGCCCCTGTAGCCACGCGAGAGCACGGCTTCGCACCAGGGGCGATTCTCCAAATACCAGCGCACTGTCTTCTCCAGGCCCGTCTCTAAAGTCTCCTCGGGCACCCAGCCGAGCTCGCGTTCTATCTTTCCGGCGTCTATGGCGTAGCGCCTGTCGTGGCCGGGGCGGTCGGTGACGAAGGTGATCAGGGACTCGTGCGGCGCGTGCGGCGAATCCGGTGCCAGCTCGTCGAGCAGTGCGCATATGGTCTTGACTACCTCCAGGTTCGTCCGCTCGTTGTGGCCGCCGACGTTGTACGTCTCACCGGGCCTGCCGGCTTCGAGTACGGTGAGGACGGCCCTGCAGTGGTCCTTCACGTAGAGCCAGTCCCGGATCTGCTGCCCGTCACCGTAGACGGGCAGGGGTTCGCCGCGCAGGGCCGTCAGGATCATGAGCGGTATCAGCTTCTCGGGGAAGTGGTACGGCCCGTAGTTGTTGGAGCAGTTGGTGGTGAGCGTGGGGAGCCCGTAGGTATGGTGGTAGGCCCGCACGAGATGGTCCGATGCCGCCTTCGAGGCGGCGTAGGGTGAGTTCGGCCTGAAGGGGCTCTCCTCAGTGAAGTAGCCCGTCGGCCCGAGCGTCCCGTACACCTCGTCCGTCGAGACGTGCAGAAAGCGGAATACGTCGTGGTCCTCCCCCTCGAGCGCACCCCAGTAGGAGAGCGCCGCCTCGAGTAGCTCGTGGGTCTCGACGACGTTCGTCTGTACGAAGGCCTTCGGACCGTCTATGGAGCGGTCGACGTGCGTCTCGGCGGCGAAGTTCACGACGGCAGAGGGACGGTATTCGGCGAGGAGGCGGTCGACCAGCTCCCTGTCCCCGATCCTCCCGTGGACGAAGACATGCTCGGGGCTCTCCGAGACGGAGGCGAGGGTATCGGGGTTGCCCGCATACGTCAGGGCGTCGAGGTTGATTACCTCGAAGTCCCCGACCGTATCGAGTACGAAATTGCCCCCTATAAAGCCGGCGCCGCCGGTGACGAGGATGGTCTGTCTCTCTCCCTGCAAAGCGCTCCTTCTTCAGGTAGTTACTGATGCCTGTAGCCTACTAAATGGGGCGAGGGGTCGCCACGTTCTTGAAAGCCTGCGCCGGTGCGTGATACTTTTCTTACGCTATGATCTTTGGCTTCCATACCCTCGTTCGCGGCGCGCGAACTACCGGGGGATGCGTCTCCGGTTGCTAGATCTTCCGGTCCGAAACGAGGGACCGGCTCGACCTCCGACGAAAGGCTAGGCTTGTTTTGAGCGTTCAGGCGCGGGTGTCCAGACAGGGTGTTATCCGCAGGTATCGCGAGTGGCTGCCCGAGATACCTGACGGTGCCGTAGCCACCATAGGCGAGGGCGAGACGCCCCTGATCGAAGCCCCCACGCTCTCCGAGCGCGTCGGCGCCCGACTGTTTCTGAAGTTCGAGGGGATGAACCCTACGGCCTCGTTCAAGGACCGCGGCATGACGGTAGCGATGAGCAGGGCCGTTGCCACGGGGAGCCGCGCCTGCGCCTGCGCCTCGACGGGAAATACGGCCGCATCTGCCGCAGCCTACGCGGCGCGGGCCGGTGTGGAGTGCTTCGTCGTCGTACCCGCCGGCAAGATAGCCCTCGGAAAGGCGGTCCAGGTCCTCGCCCACGGGGCGCGTATAGTCCAGATCGAGGGCAACTTCGACGCCGCCCTGAGGCTTTCGAAGAGGATCGCCGAGGAGCTAGGCGACGTCACGCTGGTTAACTCGGTGAACCCCGACCGCATAGAGGGACAGAAGACCGCGGCCTTCGAGGTCGCCGAGGCCCTCGGGAATCCCCCGGACGCCCTGGCCCTGCCCGTAGGGAACGCCGGTAACATCACCTCGTACTGGAAGGGGTTCAGGGAGTGGAGAGAAGCGGGGCGGGCTGACTCGGTCCCCCGCATGCTCGGCTTCCAGGCCGAGGGCGCATCACCCCTGGTCGCAGGCCACGACTTCGAGAGTCCCGAGACGGTGGCGAGCGCCATCAGGATAGGTTCACCCGCGAGCAAAGAAGGGGCCCTCGCCGCCGCGCGCGATTCCGGCGGCCTCATCGAGAGCGTGACGGACGCCGAGATCCTGGCCGCCCAAGAGATGCTCGCCAGCGAGGAGGGCGTCTTCTGCGAACCCGCCTCGGCGGCGGGCGTAGCAGGATTGCTCAAGCTCGCGGGAGAGGGCAGGGGTCCGGGGGGTACGGTCGTCAGTGTTCTGACCGGGCACGGGCTCAAGGACCCCGACGTGATCCTGGGTCGTGTGCAACTGCCCGACCCCGTCGCGGCGACGTTCGAGGCGGTCGCGGGGCAGATGCGGAGGGTTATCGCGTGATCTCCGTCCGCGTCCCCGCCACCTCCGCGAACCTGGGACCCGGCTACGACGCAGTAGGGCTCGCCCTCTCCTTGAGCATGAGGATCGGGCTGGATAGATCACCGCATCCCGAGATAGAGATACGCGGGACCGGGGCGGGCCTCATACCGCGCGGTCCGGAGCATCCTGCATACAGGGCGGCCCGGTTCGTGGCCGAGCTCGTCGGCGAGTCGGACGTCCACTTCAGGCTCGTACAGGAGAACTCGATCCCGCCGACGCGGGGCTTGGGAGGGAGCGCCGCCGCGCTCGTCGGCGGAGCCGTCGCCGCCAACGACCTGTTCGGGGGTCAGATCGCCGCCCCCGACCTCCTGAATAT
>CADDZK010000029.1 GCA_902812425.1 Actinomycetota bacterium | reverse complement strand
ACGATGACGCTCAGCACCAACGGGCAGGTCACCGATCTCACCCGCATCACCACCAGCAGCGCCGATGACTTTCAGCCGTCCGTGTCGCCCGACGGGAGGAGGATCGCGTTCGCCAGCGACCGCGACGGAGATTTCGACATCTACGTGATGAAGGCCGCCCCCGAGAGTGCCACCAACAAGCCCGTCAAGCTCACCAGGAGCGCGCTCCGCGACCAGTCCCCCGACTGGTCCCCCGACGGCTCCAGGCTGGTCCTCACGCGAGGCCAGCACCTCGGCTTCGATGTCATGGCGATGAAGGCGGCCCCTGAAGGGAAGACCAACAAGCCCGTCAACCTCTCAAAGAGCCCTGCGGACGACATGTACCCGACCTGGTCGCCGGACGGCAAGAAGGTCGCGTTTACCAGCAACCGCGCCGCCGAGGACGGCACGACGGACTACGAGATCTGGCGGGTCAGGGCCTCAGACGGCGCCAACCCGACCAACCTCACCAACGCCCCTGGTAACGACACGCAGCCGACCTGGCAACCGCTGCCGTAGCGGCGTCCGTGAGAAGGTGGGACGAGACTATCTCGCCCCATCCCGAACGAAGGAGGTACGACATGGCCAGGAAAGACGAGATACTCGACAACCCTGTAACGGGGCAGCGGATCATCTTCCGCGAGACGTCCGAGGACACGGACGGCGCGCTCCTCGAGGTCGAGTCGGTGTACACGAGGCCGACCCCGTCCAGGCCGCCCAACCACTACCACCCCGTCCAGGAGGAGCGCTTCGAGGTCCTCGCCGGCGAGTTGCGGGCCCTGGTCGGCGGCGAGGAGAGAACGCTCAAGGAGGGTGAGCCCCTTCTCATACCGCCCGGCACTCCGCACACTATGTGGGCCGAAGCAGAGGGTGTGCGCGTCAACTGGCAGACGCGACCGGCGCTGAAGACAGAGGAGTTCTTCGAGACCATATCAGGCCTCTCGCGGGACGCGAAAACAGGAGAGAAGGGGACCCCGAGCCTCCTGCAGGCGGCGGTGGTCGCACAGGCCTACGCCGATGAGTTCCACCTCGCCGGGCCACCGTGGCCGGTGCAACGCGCGATCTTCGCGGTGCTCGCGCCGCTCGGCAGGAGGCTCGGTTACAGGGCCAGCTACCCCGAGTACGCCGTTAGCGGGGCGCCATCCGGATCGCCCCGTCGAGTCTGATCACCTCTCCGTTGAGCATCTCGTTCTCGACGATGTGCCTGACGAGCGCCGCGTACTCCTCCGGTTTCCCGAGGCGGGAAGGGAAGGGCACCTGTCTTCCCAAAGACTCGCGGGCTTCCTCCGGCAGACCCGCCATCATCGGGGTGTCGAAGATGCCAGGGGCGATGGTCGTGACGCGGATCCCGCTCTTGGCGAGCTCGCGGGCGACGGGGAGGGTCATCGAGACGACTCCCCCCTTGGAGGCGGCGTAGGCTACCTGCCCGATCTGGCCGTCGAACGCCGCCACGCTAGCCGTGTTGACGATGACGCCGCGCTCTCCGCTCTCCGATGGATCGTTGCGGGAGATCGCCTCCGCCGCGAGCCTTATGACGTTGAAGGTGCCTACGAGGTTGACCTGCACGACCCTGGCGAAAGAATCGAGCGAGTGAGGTCCTTCCCTCCCCAGAACCTTCTCCGCGATGGCGATACCGGCGCAGTTTACGGCGCCGTGAAGCCCGCTGAACTCGAGCGCCGCGTCCACGGCGGATTGCACGCTCCGCTCGTCGGTGACGTCGGTCTCGACGAAGCGGGCCCCGGGGGGTGCCTCGCCTTTCAGATCCGCGACGACCACGTTAGCGCCGGCGTCCAGAAGCATATCTACCGTTGCGGCGCCGAGGCCTGATCCCCCGCCGGCTACGAGAAACGTGCTCTCTTCTATGCGCACCTTCTACCTCCCTGGTTGGGGATAGCTGGATCTCAGGACCGTGTCCCACACCCGGTCGGGCAGGAGACGCCTGATGCCGAGGAACAGGTGGGCTGATGGCGTTACGACGTAGCGGCTCCGAGGGTTTCGCGCGGAGATCGCACGCTCTATCGCCTCCGCGACTGACTCGGGACCACCGCTCAGCCTGGAGAACGGACCCCGCTCGTAGTTCTCCGCCGTCGCGCGCGCGACGGCCTCCTCGAAGCCCGCGTATGGCTCTTCCCCGTCGGACCCATCGATCGAGCCGACGGCGGTCTCCGCGAAGCCGGTACGGATCAGGCCAGGCTCTAAGATCGACACCTTGACGCCGAAGCCCTCGACCTCGAAGCGAAGCGCGTCGCTTATCGCCTCGACGGCGTGCTTGGACGCGTGATAATAGCCGCCGCCGGGGAAGGTCAGCTTCCCGCCCATCGAGGAGAGGTTGACGATCCTGCCGTATCCCTGCCGCCGCATCCCGGGCAGCACGAGCTGGCACATTCGCGCGAGCCCGAAGACGTTTGTCTCGAACTGCCGGCGCACCTTCTCCATCGGCACGGCCTCGATGGCCCCCGACTGGCTGTAGCCCGCGTTGTTGACGAGTACACCGACGGCACCCTCGCGCCGCTCGACCTCATCGACCGCCGAACGCATCGAATCCTCGTCGGTCACGTCGAGCGTTAGTAGCCCGCAGCCGTTCCGTTCGAGCGAGGCTATCGCCTCGGGATCACGTGCTGTCGCGTAGACCTTCCAGCCGACGCTTGCGAGACGCTCTGCCGTCGCCCTCCCGATGCCAGAGGAACAGCCGGTGATAAGTACTGCTTTCGAAACGTTCATTCATCACCCTTCTACTACGGTCAGCGTGGCCCTGCTCGGACGCTCCTTGTCGTGGAAGATAGTTTGATGGGCTACTTCGGTGCGGGAAGTATGAACCGCGCTCTCTCCGGTGTTGAGGTTGCGCTCCCAGCGGGGATGGGAGCTGGATGTGATCTCCACGCGCAGCCTGTGTCCGGGGAGGAACGTGATGCCCGTCGCCCACAGATCTATGACGTACTCGTAGACCTGACCAGGTTCGATCGGAGATGGCGCCACGGGCCTCACCACGCCGGGCGCTGGATAGCTCTCCCTGGCGCTCGCCCGCAGGATGCCGTCTGTGACGCAGATCGCACGCCCGTCGGGGTAGACGTCGACGAGCCGAGCGACGAAGTCCGTGTCAGGCGCCGAGGAGGCGGCGAAGAGCGTGACGTAGACACAGCCGAGGACCGTGTACGGCTCCTCCATAACAGGACCGGTGTAGACGAGTATGTCGGGGCGGCTTTCGATCTTCCGCTGGTCCCTGGGCCCAGGGCGATGTATCGCCGCCATGAGAGAGGCACCACCGACCGTCGGTACGGGATCTTCGGGGTCGTAGTCGTAGCGTGCACTCTCGTCTCCCGCCCCGCCACTCCCGCGGCGCAGCGAGCCGTCGGAGCGCAGGTGCCAATCTTCTTCACGAGACCCGGGAACGGGCCAACCCTCATAGCCACGCCAGCGGTTCTCTCCCATGACGAAGACCTGTACAGGGGGCGTCTCTTCGAGCGCGCTCTCCTCGCCCTTCAGGGTCGCGTCGAACCAGCGGAGGTGGGCGCGAGTGAGGTCGCCCCTGTAGTTCAGGAAGAGACCGGAGCTCCCGATGCCGAAATCCAGCTCCCCGAGGGTGCTGCCGAAGTCCCCGTGCGTCCAGGGGCCGATCATCAAGCGCGGCGGACGCATACCTGCCTCGCGCGATCGTCCTTTCATCGCCTCGTACTGCCTGAGCGTCTCCCCGATAAAGCAGTCATACCAGCCGCCGATGTGGAAGGTGGGCACTTCCACGCTTTCGTACTTGCCCTCGATGTTGAGGTAGTCCCAGCTCTCGTCTTCGACGCCTCGCTCGAAGCCGCCCCGTACGAAAGGCACGAGCCCGTCGGGGTTCGGAAGGTCAGCGAGCGGCAGCACGTCGTAGCCGCCGCCCGCCAGAAGGGTGTCTATGGTGCCGACCAGCTCGGGGAGCTTCGCTTCGATGCTCTGTGGATCACCCCTGTACTTGCGGAACAACAGGTCGAGGGCGAGCGCGGTCTGGGCCCAGTACTGCATCAGGCCGAGCTCCTGGACGCCGCCGCGCATCTGGGCGCCGTTGAGGTGGTTGCCCCAGGTGAGGCCAGGGACCATGCTCTTCAGAGAAGGCGGCCGCATGACGGCGGCGTGCCACTGGGTCTTGCCGAAGTAAGAGAGGCCGTACATGCCGACCGACCCGTTCGAGCCGGGGAGCTTCGCGGCCCACTCGACGGTGTCGTAGCCGTCCTCGTACTCGTTGACGAAGGGTACGAACCGCCCTTCCGAACGGTAGCGCCCGCGCACGTCCTGCACGACTACGATGTAGCCCGCCTCGGCGGCCTTTATCGGATCAAGGGCAGGGCTCTCCGACGGAAGATCCTTGCCGTAGGGGAGGCGCGTCAGGAGGACGGGGTACTCGCCGCCTCCAGCCGGCCTGTACACGTTCGACATCAGGGTCGTGCCGTCGCGCATCCCGGCCGGCACGTTCTTCTGGAGGATGATCTCCGTTCGTGCCATCAGGTGCGCCTGCGGAGCAGGATGAGTGCCGCCGCGGCCGAGAGCGCGACGGGCATGGCGACCGAGAGCGCCCTGACCGCTTTCATCCCGCGCCGTAGCTGGGCGGCGTCGTTGAGGCGTGGGAACGGCTCTTCCGGCTCGGGCACGCCGAGGAACTCGCACAGCGGTCCCCAACCCTCCCTCACCTCGTAGACGAGCAGCCGCTCGGGTGGGACGCGGCGGCGCACCTCCTCGTTGTGCCGCTCGAAGACCTCTATCGCGTAACCCTTATCCTCGAAGCGCCCGTCGAACGTGCCCTGCCAGATGATCTCGTCCGCCATGCCGGTCCTGCCACCGGCGAAACCGCCGAAGATGAAGAGGCTGATCAGGCCGAAGATCAACCGCGCGATGGGGGATCCGTCGAGGAGCGTGCTCAACTCGTAGATAGTAGTGCGGGTGCTCTCGTACCACCGTTCGGGCTCCCGCACGCTAAGGAGCACCTTCGCATCAGGATGGCGCTCCATGAGCTCCTCGTAGAACGTGCAGGCGGGCCAGTCGACGGTGGCCTCGTAGCCGCCCAAGACCCCCTCCCAATCCGCCTTATCTCCATGCCAGGCTGAGAGCCAGAAGTCAGCGTGCTCGGGATGGGCGAAGACCTCGGTCATGTGGTAGCACGGGCCGAAGCCCAGAGTCTCCAGCGCAGCCTTCAGCGACGTCGTGCCCGTCCGGCCGAAGCCGGCACCGATGACCTTCACTTAATTTTTCGTTGACGTGTAGCCCTCGAACTGCTCGCGCAGCTTGAGCTTCTGGAACTTGCCCGTTGCCGTCATCGGAATGGACTCGACGAACTCGTAGGCGTCGGGCAGCCAGAACTTGGCGAAGTCTTTTTCGAGGTGGCTCTGAAGGTCCTCCTCAGTCGCGCTCTCGCCCTCCTTGAGGACGATGGCGGCAAGGGGTCTTTCGTCCCATTTCTCGTCGGGGATGGCGATGACGGCGGCCTGGGAGACGGCCGGATGGGCCATGAGGGCGTTCTCCAGTTCGACCGAGGAGATCCACTCGCCTCCGCTCTTTATGAGGTCCTTGCTACGGTCCGTGATCTTGATGAACCCGAAGCGGTCTATGGTGACGATGTCCCCCGTCGTGAACCACCCGTCGTCGGTGAACTTGTCGTCCCCGTCGGGCGCCTCGTAGTAGGACCTGGCGACCCACGGACCGCGAACCTCTAGCTCGCCCATGGTCTCTCCGTCCCAAGGCACGAAGCCCTCGTCCCCGCGGGCACGTATCTCCACGAAAGGCACAGGGTAGCCCTGCTTGGCCCTGTACTCCAGTTGCTCCTCTTCTGGCAGCTTCTTCATCTCCGTGGTCAGGTGGGCCACGGTCCCTATGGGGTCCATCTCCGTCATGCCCCAGGCGTGGAGGACCTCGATCCCGTGCCGCTCTTCGTAGGCCTTTATGACGCCCTTGGGGGCCGCAGACCCCCCGATGACCATCGTGCGCAGCTTCGAGAGGTCGTATCTATCTGGTTCTTCGTCGAGCTTCTGCAGGACGGCGAGGAAGACTGTGGGGACGCCGGCCGTGAGGGTGACCTCTTCCTCTTCGAGGTCTTCGAGGAGGCTCTCAGCGTCGAGGTGTGGGCCTGGCATCATCAGCTTCGCCCCGACGAGGACCGAGGCGAAGGGCAGGCCCCAGGCGTTGACGTGGAACATCGGCACGACGGGCAGCACGCAGTCCGCCTCGGAGAGCGCGAACGTGTTGCCCATCGCCGACATCATCGAGTGAAGGACGATGGAGCGGTGCGAGTAGAGGACGCCCTTGGGGCGTCCCGTCGTCCCCGACGTGTAGCACATCGCGGAGGCCTGCTTCTCGTCGAAGTCGGGGTACTCGAAGCGATCCTCCTCCGCGCCCGAGAGGAGGTCCTCGTAGGAGATCATACCATGGGGCACCTCCCCGCCCTCCGTTACGACGACGGCGTGCTCGACGCCCGTCCTCTCCCTGAACTTCTCGAAGACGGGAACGAGGGCTTCGTCGACGAGCATGACCCTGTCCTCGGCGTGGTTCGCTATGTAGGCGAGGTCGTCCTCGTGTAGGCGGGGGTTCAGCGTGTGCAGCACGGCCCCCGAGGAAGGGACGCCGAAGTAGGCTTCGAGGTGCTGGTAGGTGTTCCAGCCGAGCGTGCCTACCCGGTCGCCGGGCTCGAGCCCGATCCCCTTGAGGGCGACGGCGAGCTTCTTGGCGCGGGAGACGAAGTCGGCGAAGGTGTGGCGGTGGAAAGACCTGTCGGGACGGCGGGTGACGATCTCACGGTATCCGTAGAGCTGCTCCGCCCGCCGCAGGATGTAGGGCAGGGTGAGTTGGAAGTCCTGGGCAAGTCCCTCTAGCATCTCGTCTCCTCTATATGTAGGGTGCCGGGCGCGTCCCCACGACGCGCCTCCAGGCGCCTGCACTCCCTCTCCCCAAAAAGCATTGTTAAAGGCGATCTTAGCAGGCAGAATGAAAGGGGGTCAAGGCTAGAGACGGGTGTCGAGCCGGGTGGAAAAGAGAGGCTTCAAGGTGGTGGCGGCGACGCTCTTCGGGAAGATAGAGGTCGCCCGCTACCCTACCCTCGAGCAGGCCGAGTGGCGGGCCAGGGAACTCAACGAAGAGGCCGAGCGTAGCCCGCGCGGCTACCTGCAGTACCTGGTGCAACCGGTGGAGGGGTCGGCAGGAGGCGAGTAGGAGGGGCTTCGCGCAAGGCATGAGGAAGGTCCGTCTGGACAGCACGGCGGCGATACGCTAGCTTACCGGCTGTGGCCCAGGGGAGGAAAGAGAGCTCCGCGAAGATAGTCTTTATCGACCCCGCAAAACAGCGCCGGCGCCGGCGGCTCGTGGTGGGAGCCCTGATCCTGGTCTGTCTCTCCGGCCTCCTGTACTCGCTGCTCGGGATGGGGCAGGAAGGGATAGCGTCGGTGATCCTGCCTGCGGACCCTCCCCGCTCCTCCGAAGCCTCCTCCACCGGGGAGGAGAAGTCCATGATCCACCAGAAGGAAGATGAGGAAAGGCTGCACGCTTCAGGCAAGACCTGTAATGACGCGTTGGTTCTCGTAGACCGCTCGCACACCCTACCCCCTGATTACGTTCCCTCCGACCTCGTCTCGCTATCGGCTTACAGCGTACCGACGCTGGGCGGCCGCGAGATGCTGCTCCGTCGGGAGGCCGCTGAGCACCTGCGAAGCCTGGTGGCTGACGCCGCGGCGGACGGTGAGGATCTGGTAGTTGCGTCGGCCTTCCGCTCCTACGAGGGGCAGAAGGCATCCTACGGCAGGCTGAAGAGCATCTATGGCCGGGGGGCTGACGCGATGAGCGCGACACCGGGACATAGCCAGCACCAGCTCGGCACGGCCGTTGATTTCACCAACGCCGCGGCGGACTACCAGATACGCCGCGGCTTCGCGCGCACGAGCGCGTACGACTGGCTACAGGCCCACGCGACCGAGTACGGCTTCGCCCTCGCCTACCCACACGGCAAGAACCAAACCGGCTACTATTTCGAGCCCTGGCACTACCGCTATATAGGTGTGGAGAACGCCAGGCGTCTCGAACAGAGCGGCCTGACCCTCCAGGGTTTCCTCGTCCGCGAGGGGGTCTTCCCCGACTGCTGAGATGTCGGCCGAGGGCCGCGGTCGGTTCGCTACTTCAAGGGGTCATGGCCCGGACACGACCTCCTTTGCATCCGCCTTGTCCGGGCGCAGCCAAAGCGAGACGTGCTCGGGCTGCACGGTCTCTCTAACCACCCCTAGCACATCGTCGCTTAGTGCCTTCAGATCCGTCTCCTCGCGCAACCTGGAGTTGAAGGCGGCAAGCGTTTTGGTGGCGTCGTACTTTCTTCTGTAGAAGCGTCTGTCTACCAGCGCTTGCACCCTACGGCGCATCGGGTTGAACAGCGCCGCTATAGTCAGGGTGGAAGCGACGACAGCGAGGGTGGACTCCTGGCCTGTCAGGGTGCGCAAGACGGTCTGCAAGCCCACCACACCCCCGAAGTAGAGAGCTACGAGCGTCGCCGTGAGAGGCCCGTAGACCAGGGCGCGGTTTATGAGTAAGTCTATGTCGTAGAGGCGGTACTTGAGTACGGCGAAGCCCACCGCGATCGGGACTCCCGTGTAGCTGATGAAGCCGACCTGGTCGAGGACCTTGAGCCACGGCGGTTCTTCTCCTGATGCGGTCGTCGGGGTGAGGAGAAGGCTTGCACCTATGTCTATCACGTAGAGCATGCCCACGACCATGGCGGCGAAGGCTATCCATTTGATCTGCTCGCGCACCTCGCCCCCGGAACGCCGGTAGCGCAACACCAGGCTCAAAGCCGAGGCGAGTATGCACAGGGGCAGCAGCGCGAGAACCGCGAGGAATATGTCGATTACCCAGGGGTATTGTTCGAGGCCGAACGGGTTTCTCACGCCCTTCAGGCCGTTGAGAGGTCCTGGCGAGAGCACGATACCCACGCTCAGCAACGCGATCACCGCCCCGGAGAGCCACGCCAGGGGGCGCCACCTCCTGGAAGGAAGCCTTCCGTCGGGAAACAGCAGTATCAGGTAGATGGCGAATAGCCCCACCGCAGGCACCCACAGCCATTGGCTCAAGGCGTATACCGCCACCGAGAATGGTATCGAGCCGGGTCTTGCCAGGCTGTAGACGTGGTAGGAGTCCAAAACGCCGCCGACCATCCACAGCAAGCCGTCAGAGAGCAGTATCCATCCTATGGGATTGCGAGGACGCCTGGAAGCGACCAGGGCGCCTACGAGGGGGAAAGCGAGAAACGGCAAAAAGCCCAATACCTTGCCGACCGCGCCGAGGGTGCTCCACTCTCCGGGAGAGTCCACCGAACGGGCGAGTAGGTGCAACATAATGGTGGCCACGAACATGACCACGCACAGAACGGCGAGCGACCAGGGTAGCCAGGAGGAGGCAACGCGGGTACTCATCCTACTGACGACCTGTTCCTGGTGGCTTGTTTGTTCCGTCACAACGCCACTCTACAGGATGAGCGTCTCTGGAGCGTTACGACAGACGTAACGAGCCACAGTTGTGAGCAACCTGCGTTGGAAAGTTGATGAGGAGTTCCCTGAGTCAGCCAGGCACGTCCTCCTTCGCATCCGCCGTGTGAGGACGCAGCCACAGCGAGGCGTGGGCGGGCTGCATGGTTTCCTTCACTATCCCTACCATCTCCTCTCTCAAGGTGTCGATATCGGTCTTCTCGCGCAACCTGGAGTTGAAGGCGGCAAGCGTTGTGGCAGCATCGTACTTGCGGCGGTAGAAACGGCGGTCCACCAGCACCTGCACGCGCCTTCTCAGGGGGTTGAACAGAGCTGCTATCAGGAGGGTGGAGGCCACGACTGCGAGGCTAGACTCCTCGCCCGCGAGCGAGACGAATATCCTCTGTAACACCACGATGCCCCCGACGTAGATCGCTACGAGCATCCCGGTTAGCGTTCCGTAGACGATGGCGCGGTTGATGATCACGTCTATCTCGTAGAGGCGGTACTGCAGCACCGCGAATCCAATGGCAAGCGGGATCCCCCCGAAGCCTAGCACCGCCACCGAAGTGAGAAGTTCGAGCCATATCGGCGGGGGTGGTAGCCTGTCTCCGCTACCCAGTACCTCCGGGATGAGGAACAACTGGCTGACCATTGCGATCAGATACACGAGGCCGGCAAACGATGCGACGAACGCGATCCACTTGATCTGCTGGCGCACCTCGCCTCCAGCGCGCCGGAAGCGCAACACCAGGCTCACCGCCGAAGCAAGGATGCACAAAGGAAGCAGCGGAAGAACGACGTACCCCGCAACCGGGAGCCAGGGAAGTGCCTCTATTCCGAACGGGTTGCGTACCCCTCCCTGGTTCTCCAGAGGTCCTGGGGCGAGCCCCTCTGCGACGCTGAACAAGACGATGACTACCCCGGAGAGCCAGGCCAGAGGGCGCCACCGCCTCGAAGGGAGCCGCCCGTCAGGGAACAGAAGGAGCAGGTAGATTCCGAGCAGCCCGATGGTGGGCATCCACAGCCACTGGTCACCTATGGTGCCGATCGCCACCGGGTAGGGCACGGAGCCTGGTCTGGCAACGCCGTAGATGCCGTACGCGTCGGTAACAGCGAGGATCATCCACAAGAGGCCGTCGGCCAGCAAGATCCAGCCTATCGAGTTCTGTGGACGCCTTGAGGCCACCAGGGCGCCAACGAGAGGGAAGGCCAGGAATGACACGAAGCTCAACGTTTCGCTGACGGTGCTGACGGTGAACCAGCTACCAGGAGACCGTGCGGATTGGGCGAGGACGTAGAGCGCGCCGGCGGCAACGAATATGGCCACGGATAGGGCGGCGAGCGACCATGCCAGCCACGCAGCGGTGCGGGATCTCACACCGCCGATGCCTCCACCTTGCTTCATCTGTCCTGTCGTCACTGCGCCACCCTATAGTACAACCGTCTCCCGAGCGTTACGACAGACGTTACGAGGTGCAGTGCCGGACATAATTGCGAGAAAATCTCTTGTACGCAGTTGCGCGAGCGGGGTACCCAACAGCTATGCTGACGCCACCTCGACCACCGGCACCTCTTCGGCGATCACGCAGAGGCTCGGCGCCAGGCCTCGCTACGGCGTTGCGTTTGTAAAGTCGGTGAGCGAGTAGCGCTACCTGCCCTCGACGCTACCCTTCGGCCTCTGTCCGGGGTGACGCCTCACGTAGCCGACGACCTTCCTCATATGTCTGCTCGGGGTCGTACTTCGGACATCTACGCTATACGTTCTCAATGAATCGGGTTTGTGGGCGGCCTCTTTACCGCTCTCCTCGCTCTCTACCAGGTAGCGCGGGTCCTCTTCCGAGGCAGGGATCCCGCCGACCTGTGTGGTCGAGGTGAGCTTCCGCTTCACCCTGCCGCGCGTCTTGCCCTGCGGGGTGTTCCGCGATATCGCTCTGCTCGAACTCCTGCGCCAAAGCTTCCCCCTTCTCCGCCGGATAACGCGTACGATGCTAGCCGGGCGTGCTCTCGTCACTGCGATCTCTCGTCCTGGAGTAGTGAAGGGCGGGATGACCTTCGGGCCTCAACTGATACAATCTGGCGTATACGATAAAGGCAAACCCGTCGCGAGGCGGGGGCGCAAAGCTACGGACCTCCAGGAGGTGGCCGAGTTGCCGAGTCTGAACACCGTCGTCAACTTATACAAGGTGCTCTTCGCGTGCGCTTTCGCGGCTGCGCTCGTGGCCCTGAGCGCGCATTCCGCCAAGGCCGAGGGCATCAGTTTCCGCGACGACTTCGACTCCTTCAACTCGAGCCGCTGGATCAAGAGCGACCACATGCAGGGACGCAGCTACCTTGACCCGGATAACGTCGTGGTCGACAACGGCTACCTGAAGCTCAGGGTCCCCGCAGGCACGACCGACGGCGCGGAGATCGAGTCCGTCGACTATTACGGCTACGGCACCTACCGCGCCCGCATGAAGATGGCCGACGCCCCCTCCTCTATCACGGGCTTCTTTCTCTACCGCAGCCCCGACCTCTACTCGGAGATAGATATAGAGGTCTACAACGACGGCACGGGCAACGTGGACTTCGTCACCTACGCGGACGGGCAGAGGACCCACTACGTGGGCAAAGACTTCCGCTTCGATCCCAGCGCCGACTTCCATAACTACCGCATCGACTACAATCCCGGCAGCGTGCAGTTCTACGTCGACGGGAACCTCAGGCAGACCTGGACCGACGGCGTCCCCGATGCCTCGATGAAGCTGTTGGTGAACACGTGGTTCCCGACCTGGCTCTCTGGGCAGGCGCCGCAGACGGGCACGGCCACCCGCATCGACTGGATCGACTACGACCAGAGGTGATCACACCTCCTCTCGGAGACGCCCGCCGGGACCTTTACACCCCGATAGCGAGAGAGACGGGTAGACCCGCGGCGAAGCCGGCGCGGCTGTCGTAGAATTGTGTCGCGAGGCGTCGGATGGTTTCGGAATCCGAAGGAGGTTGGATGGGGTCGGAGTACCTACAGTTCGCCGGGGCGCTGGTGTTCTTCCTGGGGATACTGATCGGTTCTTACTGGTTCGTCTACGTGCCGAACCGGGGCGACAGAGATAAGGACGGTCGTAGTTGAGGGCGGCGGGCACTGCCCTCCGGGGAGCGTGAGCTAGCTTGCAGGTTTCGGCCAAGACCGACTACGCGCTCAGGGCCGCCTCCGAACTGGCGCGGGCCGCGACGGAGGACACAGGCCCGATAAAGGGAGATTGGATCTCCGAGACCCAGGGCATCCCGAAGAAGTTCATGGAGAACATCCTGCACGACCTGAAACGCTCGGGGATCGTACGTACCAGGCGGGGCGCCTCTGGAGGCTACTGGCTCGCCCTGCCGGCGGAGGAGATCACGCTGGCCGCCATCATCCGCGCCGTCGAGGGACCGCTGGCCAACGTCAGGGGCGAGTGGCCCGAGGCCGTCGAGTACTCTGGCGCTGCCGAGCATCTGCAGGAGGTCTGGATCGCGGTCCGCGCGAACCTGCGCGCCGTCCTGGAGTCCGTCACCCTCGCCGACCTCGTCGACGGAGAGCTTCCACCCTCGATCACCGAACTGACCCGAGACCCCGAGGCCTGGGTACACCATTAGCCGCTCAGCCTTCAGTTTCGTGGTTCCGCAGATGAGAACTACGCCCCGCCTTTAGGGCCCTGGTGCGACCGGGCGGCCCGACGTCGCGTCCCTACGAGGACGAGGCCGACCTCCAGAGGATGCTGGAGTTCTTGTCTCGTGCCACGCTCGCCGCCCCGCCCGGGGCGTACTGGCATCCTGGCGACGTGATCTGGGGGATATACCAGAACACCGTCTTCGAGCCCCGCCGCGAGGTACGGCTCTGGGAAGAAGGTGGCGAACTGCTCGGCTTCGCGTGGCTCGAAGAACCTGACGGCGTGGTGATGCAGGTGCATCCACGCCTTCGCGGCTCGCTGGAAAAGGAGATGGTCGACTGGGCCGCACACCAGACCCGCGCCGTGTACGGAGAGCGGGCTGGCGACGAGCTGTGGACGCGCCTCCCCGAAGACGATCCAAGGCTCACCGCATTCCTCACCGGACTCGGATTCGAACGAGACCCCGACCACGCGCTGAAGATGTTCCGCGACCTGGAAGGCCAGCTACCCAGTCCCGCACCGCCGGCCGGATGGACGGTGCGCGAGGTCGGTGGTGAAGAGGAGTGGGAGGAGCGCGTCAATACTCACCGCGAAGTGTGGCATCCATCCAGGGTCACCCTCGGAGCGTACCGCCGGTTGAGAGGGGCACCGGGCTACGACCCCAGCCTCGACCTCGTCGCCGTTTCCCCCGACGGTACATTCGGCTCATATTGCATCTGCTGGTTCGACCAGGGAAGCCGCACCGGCCTGTTCGAGCCGGTCGGTACCAGATCCGCATACAGGGGGAGGGGTCTCGGTAAGACCGTGATGCTCGAAGGCCTCAGGAGGTTGCGGGGAATGGGGGCCCGTAGCGCAGCCGTCACCGCGATCCATGACGACAGAGCGGCGGCAGGGCTATACAGATCCGTGGGCTTCAGGGTACTCAACAGGGAACGCCTCTATGGCAAGAAGGGGTAGAGAGGGCGTCTCGGCCTCCCCCCTTGACTTCGGGATTGGGCGTCGTTAGGCTCGCAGTATTGTTCACTGGATGAGTGGAGATATAGGAAGCCCGAGAAGGTGGATACGGGGGAGCGCACCAAGCCGGTCGGCTTCTGGGAGGCCTTCTGGTTCTGGGTGAAGCTTGGGTTTATCAACTTCGGGGGTCCTGCGGGCCAGATCGCCATCATGCACCGCGAGCTGGTCGAGAGGAAACGGTGGGTCTCCGAGAGCCAGTACCTGAGGACGCTCAACTTCTGCATGTTGTTGCCGGGCCCCGAGGCCCAGCAGGTCGCGACCTACATAGGGTGGAGGCTGCACCGGAGGCTGGGTGGGATCGTGGCCGGTTCCTTCTTCGTCATTCCTTCGATCTCCGTGTTGCTCTTGCTCTCGTACCTGGCGGTCGCCCACTCGGACGTGCCGGCGATCAGGGGTCTCCTCTACGGCGTGCAGCCCGTCGTTATAGCCATCGTCGTCGAGGCCGTCATCAGGATCGGCAAGCGTGCGTTGAACCATACCCTTCTCGTCACCTTCGCCGTCGCTTCCTTCGTGGCCATCTACTTCCTCTCTATGCCATTCCCCCTGGTCGTTATCGGGGCGGGCGTTCTGGGTGTAATCATGCAGCGCTTCGTGCCCGAGGCGTTCCGGGCCGGCGGGCATGATTCGGAAGAATCTGAGGAAGATGCGATGACGGACGTGTCCCCTTCTATGCTGCGGAACTTGAGGCTTCTGGGGACGTTCGTGGTTCTGTGGGCCGTGCCTGTCGGGGCACTCTGGATCTGGCGCGGGGGCGAGGACGTGCTCGTGAGGGAGGCGCTGTTCTTCACGGGGGCGGCCTTCGTCACCTTCGGGGGTGCGTACGCGGTGCTCGGATACATCGCCAACGTGGCTGTCGGCGACTATGGGTGGCTCAGCGCGCACCAGATGGTGCAGGGGCTCGCGCTCGCCGAGTCGACACCTGGACCCCTGATCATGGTTACCCAGTACGTCGGGTTCCTCGGGGCGTGGAAGTTCTCTGGCCCCTTCGACCCGCTCCTCTACGGGATTCTCGGCGCGGCGACGACGACCTACGTGACGTTCCTCCCTTGCTTCCTGTTTATATTCCTGCTGGCGCCTTACGTCGAGCGGCTTGCCAACGACCGCCGCCTGCGGGACGCCCTCACGGGGGTCACGGCCGCGGTAGTCGGGGTCATCGCGAACCTGGCCGTCTTCTTCGCCGGGAGGGTACTCTTCCCCGGCGGCCTCTCTTTGGATGGGCTCGACCTCTTCGCCCTCCTCGTCGCGGTCGTCTCCTTCGTCGTGCTGCAGAGGTTCAGGGTTCCGATCTACCTGATGGTCCCCGCCGGCGCAGTTGTGGGAATGCTATGGACGCTCCTGTAGAGGGCTGCACGGAGTAGACTCTCAGGGGTGGGCTCTCTCAAGATAGAAGTCTCGGGCCTCGGCTACGCGGTCGGTGAAGCGGAGATCCTCAAAGCCGTCTACGCGGGGATGCCTGAGGGTGAGATCACCGCCGTCGTGGGCCCGTCAGGGGCGGGGAAGAGTACCCTGCTTCGGGCCATCAACCGTCTCATAGAGCCGTCCTCGGGGGAGGTCTACCTGGATGGCGAGCCGACGAGATCTCTCGACCCGCTTGAGCTGCGGCGGAGGGTCGGGATGGTCTTCCAGATCCCCGCCCTCTTCGGAGGCTCGGTCGAGGAGGCCGTACTCTACGGGGCGCGCCTCTCGGGCAAAGACGCCGACCCGAGACGGTTGCTCGGGATGGTTGGGCTTGACGCCTCGCTGGCGGAACGCGAGCCGGGATCACTCTCCGTCGGACAGCAGCAGCGCGTCTCCGTTGCCCGCGCGCTGGCCCTAGAGCCCGAGGCGCTCCTGCTCGACGAGCCGACGAGCGCCCTCGACGAGGCTGCGCGGCGCCATGTCGAGGAGCTCGTCAGGGATCTGAACGCCAGGTTGGGCCTCACGATGGTCTTCGTCAGCCACGACCTCTCCCAGGTCGAGCGTATAGCCGACCGCGTCATGCTGATGGCCGAGGGCAAGAGCGTGGGGGAGTGGAGCAGGGAGGATTTCTTCTCAGCGGCGGGGGAGCGGGCTCGACGGTTCATAGCAGGGAGGCTCTGATTTGGCAGGGTTGCAGACGGTCCTTTCGGCACTTCTGACCCTCGGGCTCGTGGCCGTCGCGGTGGCTCTCAGTCTCTATGAGAGGTTGGATCTGGAGAAGGACATCGGCGTCGCCGTGGTGCGATCCTTCGTTCAGCTCGCCGCGATCGGGTACGTCATAGACTTCATCTTCGGGCTGGAGAACCTCGGGGCGGTCGCGGTGCTCCTGGGCGGCATGGTCCTCTTCGCCGCGTGGACCTCGGCGCGCAGGGCCGCCGATGTGCCGCGGGCCTTTTCCGTGGCCGCCGTCGCCGTCGGGGTGGCAGCCGTCGCCACCCTCGGACTCTTGCTCACGCTCAGGATCGTCCCTCCCACGGCACGCTACCTTATTCCCCTCGGCGGCATGGTGATAGGCAACTCCATGAACGCGGCGAGCCTGACGATGACCCGTATCCGAGACGACGTGGCCGAGCAAAGGCTCAAGGTCGAGGCAGCCCTCGCCCTCGGGGCGACGAGCCGCCAGGCCGTGGCGCCCATCCTCAGGACCGCCCTTCAACGCGCCCTCATCCCCCTCATAGACGCGACGAAGACGACGGGGATCATCTTCCTCCCTGGTGCGATGGTAGGCATGATCATCGCCGGCGCCGACCCGCTCGAAGCGGTGCGGCTCCAGATAGTCGTACTCTACATGCTCCTCGGGAGCGTCTCCATCGCCGCCATCCTGGTCGGGACTCTCTCGTACCGCTCCTTCTTCACCCCGCGACACCAGCTCAGAACGATGCCGCAGAACAAGAGCTGAGAAGAGTAATTTGTGGAAGGATCAGAGATCGCTTCAGAAAGGATCGCTGGTGCCGTGCGTCGGACGCACGACCAGGACGGGGCAGTGGGCGTGACGGACGACCGAGTCGGCGACGTTGCCCATGAGGACCCTCTTCATCCCGCCGAACCCACGGCTGCCGATGACTATAAGGCCAGCGTCGATCTCTTCGGCCAGGTGGACTATCGCCTCGTCCCGCCTCTCGTCCATCTTCAGGTGGGCGACCGCGACGGTGCCGCCGGCCTCCTCGATCTTCCTGACCTGCTCGTCGAGTATCTCCTGGGCCTCGCGCCTGAGATCTTCACGTTGCACCACGACGTACTCTGCGTAGACGGCGGCGGGGAACGTGCGTCCGACCGCGACGACGTGGAGCCGCGAGCCGGTGCTCTGGGCGAGGTCTATGGCGACGTTGGCCGCCAGATGCGCGTGCGGAGAGCCGTCGGTGGCAAGCAGGATGCGCGTCGGGAAGATGCTCAACTCGCCCTCCTTTCTTCGTGCCACTAACCCTCGTCTGCCCGGGCGGTTCTCGCGGCGAACGAACCTTTGCCCCCGCGTGGTCCACGGTGCTCATCGTAGCACGGGCCGGGATACGCTCGACGAAATCCTCCAGGTTCGTCGGAATGGTCCTCAGACCGGCTCGTCGCGGGGCTCGACCAGGATCTCGTTCACAGCGACGTGCTCTGGCTGCGCGAGCGCGTGCACTACCGACACCGCAACGTCTTCGGGGTCAAGTACACGTACCCCGCTCGGTTGCCCGTACGCCTCCAGCGCCTCCTCATCGGCGC
>CADDZK010000028.1 GCA_902812425.1 Actinomycetota bacterium | reverse complement strand
GGTCTCGTAGGTGCCCTGGAGGATGCCCTGGGTTCCGATGTAGATCCAGGAGCCCGCCGTCATCTGCCCGTACATCGTGAGCCCGGCCCGCTCGAGCTCCCTGAAAGTCTCCCAGTCTGCCCATTCAGGGACGAGCAGGGAGTTGGCGATCAGGACGCGCGGCGCCCACGGGTGGGTCCTGAAGACGGCGACGGGCTTGCCGGACTGCACGAGCAGGGTCTCGTCGTCGTCGAGGTCTTGCAGGGTGCCAACGATGGCCCAGAAGCTCTCCCAGTTGCGGGCTGCCTTGCCCGTCCCGCCGTAGACGACGAGGTCTTCGGGATGCTCTGCCACCTCGGGGTCTAGGTTGTTCATCAGCATGCGGAGGGCCGCCTCCTGGTGCCAGCCCTTGCAGGAGAGATCCCTCCCTCGAGGCGCGCGGATGGTGGGGGTTTCTCTTGTATCCGTCATGGGATCTCCTTCCCTGGAAACCAGGATTCAGTCTGGCATCGCCCCTTTAAAAAGTCCAGCGTGGGGGAGTAGTATGGCGGTATTACGACGGAGGCCCTCTTGACGCTCTTCTACCCGGCAACAGGAACCGTGACGCTCACGGGCGACGACCTCTCGATAGAGGACGTGGTCCGCGTCGCCCGCCGCGGCGCCCACGTCGAGGTCTCCAGCGAGGCCCTTGGGCGCGTCAGACGGGCGCGGGATGTGGTTGACCGGGTGCTCGAGCGCGGCGACCTCGTCTACGGCATGAACACGGGGGTAGGCTCGCTCTCGCGCTACCGTATCCCCTTCGAGGGTCTCGAGCAGTTCTCCGTACGCCTGGTCACCCGCCACACCACCCACCAGGGGGTCCAGCTGGGCCGCGAGGTCGTGCGCGCGATGATGGTCACGCGGGCCAACGGCATGGCTAAGGGGGGTGTCGGGGTGAGGGCCGAGCTCATACAGGCGTTCATCGACGCCCTGAACGCCGGGGTCCATCCTGTCGTGCGGACCGGGGGGTCCGTGGGTCAGGCCGACCTGGCCGAGATGGCGGAGATCGGACAGGTCCTCATCGGGCGCGGCGAGGCGGATTACAGGGGAAGGAGGATGCCGGGCGGCGAGGCCCTCAGGACCGCTGGCCTCGAGCCCATTCGCCTCAAAGCGAAGGAAGGGCTCGCCCTCATAAGCGCCAACGGGGTAACTATGGGCCACGGCTCGCTGATCCTCGCCGACGTCGCCGAGCTGCTCGACGCCTTCGACGTGACGGCTGCGCTCTCTTTAGAGGCGTTCGGGGGGAACCTCTCGACCATCCACCCCGAGGCGGCGAGGATGCGGCCGCATCCCGGACAGGCGCGGGCCGCTGACAGGCTACGCGAGCTTCTTGCGGGGAGCTATCTGTGGCGCCCCGGCGCGGCGCGCAACCTGCAGGACCCGCTCTCCTTCCGGTGCGTCCCCCAGACCCACGGTGCGTGCTACGACGCCCACGCCTACTCGCGGGGCACGATGGAGGTCGAGCTCAACTCCGCGAGCGACAACCCACTCGTCTTGCTCGACGACCAGTCCATCATCTCGGTCGGGAACTTCGACGTGGTCGCCCTCGCCGTGGCCTTTGATCTGCTGCGCGTCGCCCTCGCCCAGGTCGTCCACCTCGCCAACGAGCGCATACAGAAGCACCTGTGGTCCCAGTTCTCCGGCCTGCCCACGGGCCTCGCCGCCCGCGACGGCGACGAGGGGCTCAGACCTTTAGGCTATACCTCGGCCTCCCTCGCCGCCGAGGCGCGGGTGCTCGCCAACCCCGTCTCGCTCGACTACCGGGGACAGATCGCAGAGGGGTTCGAAGACCACGCCAGCATGGCGCCTTTAGGCGTACGCAAGACCGAGGAGCTGCTCTCCATAGCGCGCCGCACGGCCGCGCTCGAGCTGACGGTCGCCACCAGGGCGATAGACTTGCGGGGCGACCCCCCACTCGGAGCGGGGACCGCTCTCGCCCGCGACATCGCGCGCGAGTTCGCCACTACCGACCCTGAGGAGCGCTGGCCCGACGTCGACGGGCTGACAGGGGCTATAGAGAGCGGCAGGCTCGTCGCGCGCGTAGCTGCAGTGATAGGACCCCTCGAACCAGTCTCGACCACGGGCGACGCCGTCGGGCCCGGCGAGGCCGGATAGCAGAGCCGTCCGAGGGCGGGACCCCGAAGGTCATTCGAAGAACGAAGGGAGCCGCAGCGGAAGATCGCTGCGGCTCCCGAACACGGTAGTGCTGTTTCGAGGTCTAGTCTACGATGCCCTGTTTCTGGAGGAACTCCTTGGCGACGTCCTCCGGGTTTTCATGCTGGAGGTCCACCTTGCCGTTCAGCTCGCGCATGATCTTCACGTCGAGCTTCGAGTTGACGGAATCGAGGACCTTCTCGATCTTCGGGTACTTCTTCAGCACGTCGGTCCTGACGACCGGTGCGGGATGGTAGAAGGGCCAGATGCTCTTCGGGTCCTTCATCACGACGAGCTGGTTGGAGGTCAGCTGGCCGTCCGTGGTGAAGCCGACGCCTACGTCGCCCTCTCCGTTCTGCAGGCCCGAGTAGCGCAGGCCGAGCTGGTTGACGATCTCGATCTTGCCGAAGTCGAGCGCGGGATAGTTCTTCTGCATGTTCGGGTAGCCGTCCGAGCGATTCTGGAACTCAGAGAAGGAGATAAACGTGAGGTTCTTAGAGTCCTTCGCCAGATCGTCCATGGTCTTGAGGTTATCCTTCTCGGCGACAGGCTTGCGGACGAAGATACCGTAGGTATTGTTGAAGGGAGCCGGCGTCAGCATGGTGTCGGCGGGATCCCGCTTCGCGTAGAGCTTCTTGGCCGCCTCGTAGGTCGCCTTGGGGCTGTTCAGGTCGGCGGGGTTCCCCTTGTAGGGGAGGAGGGCGACGAGCGAGGTGCCCGTGTACTCGGGGTAGAGGTCTATCTGGCCTTTCTGGAGCGCCTTGTCGGCGATCTGCTCCGAGCCGAGGTCCAGCTTCGTCTCGGCGTTGAACCCGTTTGCATCCAGGGCTTGGGCGTACATGTTGCCGAGGATGTACTGCTCGGTGAAGTTCTTGGAGCCGACGGTTATGGTCGGGCCGCCGCCCCCGCCGCCCGATTCCGAGCCGCTCCCGCCCACGTTGCCGCAGGCGACGACGAGCAGCACCGCCAGCAGCGCGGGTACGGCACGGATCAACTTGGTTCTGTTCTTCATTCTTCCTCCTCTTTAGTTAACGACCTCTTCTCTTCTGCGCGATCTGCAGCCCCTTCGGGGTGAAGGCCCTCTCGAGCCCGCCGAAGCCGAGCTCCGTGATGATCGCAAGGAGCGCGACGGAGAAGGCCCCTGCGAGCAGTATCTCGGCCCGCGGCGCTGGAGGCCCTCGACGATCAGGTCCCCGAGGCCGCCCGCCCCGATAAACGTCGCGAGGGTGGCGCTCGCCACGGTCTGCACCGCCGAGGTGCGGATGCCGGCGAAGATCACGGGTGCCGCTATGGGCAGCTGTATGCGGGTCAGGATCTGGCCCCCCGAGAGCCCCATTCCGCGCGCGGCGTCTATGATGTCCTGTCTAACCTCCCTGAGCCCTATCGAGGCGTTGATGAGTATGGGTGGGATGGCGAGCGCCGTGAGCGCGACCAGCGCGGAGGCGAACCCGATCCCGAGGAAAGGCAGGGCGAGCGCCAGGATCGCCAGCGAAGGCACGGCGCGTCCGATGTTGCCTACGTTGATGGCTATCGTCGCGCCTAGCGGCGTGTTGCGGACGAGGAGCGCGACGGGCAGCGCTACCGCGACGGCGATGAGCAGGGCGACCGCAGAGAGAACGACGTGCTCCCTGAGAAGGAGAGGGAAATCCGGACGGGCGAAGACCCCCATTATCTTGGAGAGCACGCTACGCCCTCCTCGCGCGTGCCCAGGGCCTCAGGTAGCGTTCGAGGCCGAGCAGAACGACGTCGGCGAAGATGGCGAGGGCCGTCGCGAGGACGGCGCCGGCTATGATCATGGTCGGGAACTGCCGGTTGATGCCGTCGAAGATCAACTGCCCGAGCCCCCCGCCGTGGATGTACGCGCCGATGGTGGCGATGCCTATGATCGTCACGGTGGCGATGCGGATGCCGGCCACGATGATAGGCAGCGCGAGCGGTAGCTCGACCCTGAAGAGGATCTGGCGGCTCGTAAGCCCCATGCCGCGGGCCGCGTCTATCGTCTCGGGCGGCACCGCATCTATGCCTGCGACGGTGTTGCGGATCAGGATCAAGAGCGAGTAGGCGACGAGCGCGATGATCACCGGTGTCGGGCCTACGTTGACCCCCGCCGCGACCAGGATGGCGAATAGCGCGAGGCTCGGTATTGAGTAGAGGATCCCCGTGACGACGGTGACCGGCGGATAGGCTTTGCGGTAGCGCGCACAGAGTATCCCGACGGGCAACGCGATGACGAGGGCGATGGCGATAGAGATGGAGGAGAGGAAGATGTGCCCCTGAAAGGCCGGCACTATGTACTCCCAGAAGTTGTCCTTTAGCCAGTTCCAGTCTATTAGCTTCGGTTCCCCGATGACGTCTTGAAGCAGTGCCAGGTCGCTCACGCAGATCGCTTCCCGCCGCCCATAGCCCCGCTGCTCGTAAGCGCCTCTATGTCCTGGAACGTGAGAAGCTTCTTCTCGCCGTCCTTCTCGACCACGGCCTTGCTCTGTCCAGAGCCCATGAGCTCCGAGAGCGCGTCCCTGACGGTCAGACCGTCGCTTATGCGGGGTAGCCCGTCCGTGCCGCCGTTGGCAGGGCCCAGATCCAACTCGCTCACACGGGTGAGCGAGAGCCGCTTGAGGAGCCTGTCCCCGCCGACGAACGAGGAGACGAACTCCGAGTTCGGCCTCGAGAGGATGGTCTGGGGGGTGTCGTACTGGGCGAGGACGCCTCCCTGCTTGAGGATGGCGATCTTGTCGCCCATCTTTATAGCCTCGTCTATGTCGTGCGTAACGAAGACGATGGTCTTCTTTATGTCCTCCTGTATGTGCAGGAACTCGTCCTGCAGGCGCTCGCGCGTGATCGGGTCGACGGCCCCGAAGGGCTCGTCCATGAGCATGATCGGCGGGTCGGCGGCGAGCGCCCGGGCGACCCCGACGCGCTGCTGCTGCCCGCCGGAGAGCTCCGCAGGGTAGCGGTCCCTGTACTCGTCGGGGGAGAGGCCGACGAGGTCGAGAAGGTCGTTGACGCGCTCCCTGATGCGTCCCTTCTCCCAACCGAGCAGGTTCGGGACGGTGCCTATGTTGTCCGCGATGGTGCGGTGTGGGAAGAGGCCTATCTGCTGGATGGCGTAGCCTATCTTGCGCCTCAGCTGGGTGCCGCTCATGGAGGTGTTCGGCTCGCCGTCTATGAGGATCTCACCCTCCGTGATCTCGATGAGACGGTTGACCATGCGCATGCTCGTGGTCTTGCCGCAACCGCTCGGTCCCACTAATACACAAATCTCTCCGTCGAGCACCTCGAAGGAGAGATCGTTGACGACCGGCCTGTCGGAGCCGGCGTAGGTCTTGCTTACGTGCCTAAACTCGATCATTGACTCTCCTGCAGGCCCAGGGGTGGTACTCGTTCTTGCGGTACATACATACTCTTACGGCTTCGATGATGGCATCTCTCCCAACCCTACGGAACACGTCTCGCGAGAAGTATACGTTATTCTCTATCCTCCGGTTCACCGGATCTACCAACACCTCCGGGGTAGGAGGGACGGAGGAGAGCCGGTTAACTGCGCCTGCCCACGCCGAGCAGCAAGTAGAGGATGAAGTAGAGCACGGCGGCCGTGATGGCTACGACGTAGAAGTTGTTCGGGTTCAGGTATTGCTGGAGGGCTGTGACCGTGTTGATCAGGAAAGCGGCGGGGGACTCAAGCAGCACACCGAGGCTGTAGATGGCGTTCGTCAGAACGTTGGCGCCCTGATTGATCCCCGTATAGACCAGCGCTACGTGGGCGAGTATCAGCAGGATGACCAGGGCGAGTATCGTGCGGATGAGACCCATGTCTCTATCTCCTTCCCTCCGCGACCAACGCTGTCACGCCCCGGATGGTTGCGGGGGGTTGGTGCGATGCAGATCGCACCAGAATCTGTATCCTCCCCATGAGCCTCCTCAGGGCCGTTCTCCGCGGCCAGTATAGCAACAACGCCCATACTCCTCTTGGGAGGTGCGCTGGCTAGGAGGCTGCCCTGCCCGAACCCCTTGACCTGTTCTCTTTCGTGGTCTTCTCGGAATCGAGGCGTCTGTTTCCTGTGCGGCCTCTGGCCAGGTCGCTCTTTCTCCTCACCGTGGGCTTGGTCGGCCTGCCGTCCTCCAGGATGAACACGGCGCCCGCGACCACAAAGCAGAGTATCCCGACCGCGAACGTCACGACGTCGCGCATCAGAACGCCGCTCGCAGCCGCCACCGCTGGCACCCACCAGATCGAGAAGAGCTTGCCGCGCTCACGCGTTCTGGTATCTGCGGCCATGTAGATACCAACCGCGACGCCGGCGAGGGCCACCACAAGCAGGAGAAGCCCGATAGCGGTCAGAATGAAGCTCACTTTTCTATACTACCGGACGCCGTCGCGTGTTTCACGCCAAAACGGGTGCTATTTCCGGCTCATCGCCCGCCTGTAGGATTTCATATCAGAGAGGAACTCTTCCCAGGGGCGGGCCGGGGACTCGAGGCGGTTTCCGTACAGGGAGAGCTTGTGCACGAACTCGTGCAGGGCCGACTCCGTCTCGGAGACGCACGGGGGCTCGGCGACCACGAGCACCTCCCACTCCTCGAGCTCCTTTATGTTGTTTATCGCCTCCTTGAGGCCGGGGCGATGGTAGAGGAGGTGGCCCGGGGCGTCGAGATCCTCGTAGTGGGCGACGAGCTCGTGGCCGTTCTCGGCGGCGTAGTCCAGGATGGCCGACATCTGCTCATCCCTCGTGGGGAGCGCGCCTCCCGTCCTTATGTAAGATGCAGCCAGGGCCACGAAAAACGATGATAGCACGGCCCTCGTCTGGTATGATCCACCTCAACACGAAAGACGCGTCGGGACGTGGCGCAGTCTGGTAGCGCACTCGGCTGGGGGCCGAGTGGTCGCCGGTTCAAATCCGGCCGTCCCGACTGTTTGCGGCGAGACCGTATCCGTTGAAAGGCTAGCTCTTTGGACACACTCTATCTACTTCTTGGCATCATAGGGTTCTTCCTCATCATCGCGCTCTTCTTCTTCGGCGGTTTCGTCCTGCTCGACTTTCTCTGGGGCCGTCGCGGGGGAGACGCATAGAGGGCGATACCGCCACTCTTTAGGTACTTGATCCCCGCCCTCAAAGACCTCCGCCTGGTTGAGCTGGATTGCCTGATTCTCCACGAGGCGCACGACGAAGACCGCTTGTCGCGCCTGCGGGGACGAATCGAGGCCGAAGGCGAGCAGCGCAACCCCGTCATAGTCTCCCCGCACGAGGATCGCTACCTCGTCCTCGACGGCGCCCACCGCGTGCGCGCCCTGGGGGAACTCGGCCTGCGCTTCGTCCTCGTCCAGGCGGTCGAGCCGCCGGAGAGGGCCGAGGGCTGGGGCCACCTCCTCGACGGCGTCGGACGAGCCGAGCTGGAGGAGATCGAGGGGATCGAGGTGTCGGATAGACCCGGCGACGCTCCCGTAGCCGAGGTGGAGAGTACCGGCGGAGAGTCCCTCTTCCTCTCCGCCGTGGAGGAGGGACTGGGAGGACGGGTACGCGCGCTCTGGGGCCTGCAGTCGCTCTACCCCGAGGGCGTAGTGGTGCGGCGCGTCGAACCCGACGGCGGGGTCCGTCTCTCGGGCGGCGAGGCCCTGATCCGCTACCGTACCTTCACGCCGCGAGAGCTCGCCGCGATCGTCGACTCGGGGGATGTCCTGCCCGCCGGCGTAACCCGCTTTCACGTGCGCGAGCGCGTCCTCGGGGTGCGCTACCCCCTGGATCTGATGAAGGACGGAGACGCCACCGCGCAGAACGTCGAACTGAGGAGGTTCGTGCGGAGACGCTGGGACGAGGACAGGGTCAGGTATTACGGCGAGCCGGTCGTACTCTTCGAGTGAGCCGAAGACTAAGCGACCGACCGGTTACAGAGAGAAAGCGTCCGCGCCGTCACACCTCAAGCGCTTCCGCGACGTCGTCCGTGCGAGGATGAGGCCCATCATCCCGACCCTGCGACTGCCGGAAGCATACCTTATGCCTGGAGACGTCCGGTTTCGCTGTCAAGAGACAAAAATTCCATGTTCGTTGGTGACACGCGACACAAAGAAGTTGCACAACCTCCCATTTATGCTACATTGCCCTTCAACGCAGTATTCTGGGTTCTTTCGCCTTCTGGACTTCGACCGGGGCGGGACCCGCGGCACCTATGCTGCGCCGGTCGCCGGGATCGCGTTCGTTCGGGCGCCTCCCTATTCTATTAGTGGGTTTGTACTCTCCAATGAGAGGTGTGGAAGTTAGTGATCCCGGATGGCACGGGGCACGTACACAAACGTACCCGGTAACACCAGCGACGTACCTGACGCTGGCCGTACGGGGCTGGGAGGTCTGCAATTGTGAGCGAGGCACAGGAGAGAACCACGCAGAGGCAGGATAACGAGAGGGAGCCGATCATCCGCGTTGAAGACTGTTCTGTGGTCTTCGGGCGCAGGGCACAGCAGGCGCTGGAGATGAGGCGTTCGGGGAAGAGCAAGGCCGAGGTCGAGAGGGAGACCGGCTCGACCATCGGGGTCCTCGACGCCAACTTCGAGGTGTGGCCGAGTGAGATCTTCGTGGTCATCGGGCTCTCTGGTAGCGGGAAGTCCACCCTACTCAGGGCTATCAACCGTCTCATCGAGCCGACCGAGGGGAAGATCTACCTCGACGGCGAGTACATCTCGGAGATACCGTCCAAACAGCTCAGGCAGGTCAGGCGCAAGAAGATAGGGATGGTCTTCCAGCACTTCGGGCTCCTGCCCAACAGGACCGTCCTCGACAACATCTCCTTCGGGCTCGAGATCCAGGGCATCTCCGCGGAGAAGCGCCGCAAGAGCGCGGAGGACACGCTCGACATGGTCGGCCTGCAGGGACAGGGCAACAAGCTCATCACGGAGCTCTCGGGCGGCATGCAGCAGCGCGTGGGGCTCGCGCGGGCGCTCGCCACCGAGCAGGAGATACTCCTGATGGACGAGCCGTTCTCGGCGCTCGACCCCTTGATCCGGCGCGACATGCAGAACCTCTTCCTGGACATCCAGGGCGAGGTCAAGCGGACGGTCGTCTTCGTCACGCACGACCTGGACGAGGCCCTGAGGCTCGGGCACAGGGTGGCGATCATGAAGGACGGCGAGATCGTACAGCTCGGCACGCCGGAGCATATACTGCGCGAACCGGCCAACGAGTACGTCGAGCGCTTCGTCGAGGACGTTGACTACGCGAAGGTGCGGATGGCGGAGAGTGTGATGGTCGAACCCAAGGAGGTCGCGTACACGGGCGAGGGGCCCACGGTCGTATTGCGGCGGATGAGGCAGGCCGGCCTCTCGCACATCTTCGTCGTTGACCGCGAGCGGCACCTGGTAGGACTCGCCGAGGCCGAAGAGGTCGCGCGGCTCGTCGAGCGGAACGAGAGGGAGCTCGGGGCTGCGGTGGACGAGGATGCCCCCAGGGTCGGACGCAGGACCCCGTTGCGGGAGGTCTTGCCGCTGTTCGTGGACGACGGCGACGCGCCCGTTGCCGTCGTTGACGAGGGAGAGCGCCTCGCAGGCGTCATAGTTCGCGGATCGCTCATCGCCGGGTTGACCACGAGCACAGAACCCTCGGAGGAGGGCGGTGAGGACTTCTCCGGGGTAGGCAACCGCGAGCCCAGCGAGGTCGGCTCCGGTGACGCCGTCGAGAGAGGACGGCAAGGATGATGGCACTACTGCAGAGCGTCCCCAAGCTACCAATCGACAATTGGGTTAACGGGGCCATCTCGTGGATCATCGGCCATTTCGGGGGAGCGTTCGACGTCCTGAACAGCGTGATCGAGGGCGTCGTTAGCCTCCTGTCGTTCGTCCTGACGGCGCCCCCCGCGCTGCTCATGATCGTCCTCCTGACCGTGATCGCCTTCTTCCTGGCGGGCTGGCGGATGGCGATCTTCACGGTGGTAGGCCTGTTGCTAGTCGTAAGTCTTGGGCTGTGGAGCGATACGATGTTGACCCTGGCGTTGATCCTTGCGGCCACGACGGTTTGTCTTGCGATAGGGATACCGGTCGGCATAGTCGCGGCCAAATCGCGCCGCCTTGAGGAGGTGTCCCTCCCGATCCTGGACCTGATGCAGACGATGCCTGCCTTCGTCTACCTGGTCCCTTTTGTCTTCTTGCTCGGTCTCGGCGCCGGCCCTGCCCTCCTCGCGACGGTGATCTTCGCCACGCCACCGGCGGTGAGGCTGACCATGCTAGGTATCCAGCAGGTCCCCAGGGAGACCGTAGAGGCCGCACATGCCTTCGGGGCCACCCCCATGCAGACGCTCTTCAAGGTGGAGCTCCCGCTCTCGTTGAGCTCGATAAGGGCAGGGGTTAACCAGGTCATCATGCTCTCACTCTCGATGGTGGTCATCGCCGGGCTGGTAGGGTTCGAGGGGCTCGGTAAGCCTGTCGTGACGGGGCTGCAGCAGCTCAACGTCGGGCTGGCCTTCGAGGGCGGCATAGGGATCGTGGTCCTCGCCATCATACTGGACAGGGTTACTCGCGGTATCGGAAGAGGAGGTAAGACGAGCAAGGCGTAGTAGAGGACAACCATCAACAACAGAACAGCAAACTTCAGGAGGATAAAACGTGGACTTGAAAGGCAAGCTTACCCGAAGGGATATGCTCAAGCTGAGCGGTGGCGCGCTCGCGGGCGCAAGTCTTCTGGGCGTGGCGGGCTGCGGTGGTGGCAGCTCATCTTCCTCTTCGGGGAGCAAGACCCTCACCCTGGGCAGCATCGGGTGGACCGAGAACATCGCCGTGTCGAACCTGACGAAGGTAGTCATGGGTGAGGAGATGGGCTACGACGTAACGCTCAAGGGACCACTCGACCTCGGCCCTATGTTCCAGGGCCTCGCCGGCGGTGACCTGGACGCGTTCCAGGACGTGTGGTTGCCTAACCACGAACAGTACCTGAGCAAGCCCCAGATCAAGCCGCGGGTAGAGGTCCTTAAGCCGTGGTACCAGGGGACGACCAAGTTCGGTATCACGGTTCTCAAGTACATGAAGGGCATAACGAGCATCGCCGACCTCCCGAAGGCTGGCACGGACGAGATCACCGGCATCGAGCCGGGGGCTGCCTTTATGCCCGTCATCGAGCACAAGGTCATCCCGGCGTACAACCTGGATAAGTACGGTATACATCTGGTCACCTCGAGCACGGCGGGCATGCTCGCCGAGCTCCAGAAGAAGGCCGCGGCGAAGGAACCGATCATATTCACCGGCTGGTCGCCGCACTGGATGAACCTGAAGTACGACATCGTCTACCTCGACGACCCCAAGAACGCCCAGGGCGCCTTCGACGACCCGTCCAGGATCACCTGCGCCATCAACAAGGACCTCAAGAGCAACGATGCCGCCGCCTATACCTACCTCAAGTCCATCAGCCTCACCGAAGACCAGATCAACGAGATGGAAGCCGAGATGAACAAGGCGGGGACGGGCAACGAGGAGAAGGGTATCAAGAACTGGTACAAGAAGAACAAAGACGTCGTCAAACCCTGGGTCGAGGCCGCCAAGAAGGCTTGACGGTACGGCGGGGCTAGCGCTTGCCTGAAGGGCGGTGGTTCCGGCCCGAGAGGGCGGCAAACGCGATACGCGCGAAGAAATACACGAGGGCTTGCGGGGGATCCCCCGCAAGCCCTTTCTTTGAGCCGGCGGGTAGATCAGGGGGCGAACCCGAACGGGTCCCGTAGCAACGACCGCTCGCACACCGGCTTCTATATAGGCCGGAGACGTCCCGGTTCGTCGGTAGAGAGACCGTGATGAGGGTGGAAGGGGAGCGCGATGCACAGTAGGGTGGCGAGGGCCGCGTCGGGCGAAATGAGCCGGAGAACGTTTCTGGAGCTCGGCGGCGCAGGGATAGCGGGGATGGCGATGCTCGGGACCGCTGGTTGCGGCGGTGGCAAGCATGGCGGTGGGGTCGGTATCACGTTCACCTTCGGTCCTGACGCCTCGGGGAGCCTGCAAAAGCTGATCGACAGGTTCAACGGGCGACACAGGGATGAGATCAAAGTTACGTGGCGGAAGGCCGCTGCTGCGAGCGCCGATTACTTCGAGCAGATAAAGACGCAGTTGCAGGCCGGGGAGAGCACCGTTGACGTCATAGGTGGCGACGTCATCTGGCCTGCCCAGTTCGCCGCCCAGGGCTACGTCCTCGACCTCTCCGACCGCTTTACCCTGGAGATGAGGAAGAGACACCTGGAAAGTCCTCTGCAGGCCACACAGTACGACGGCAAGACCTGGGCCGTACCGTGGTTCACCGACGCGGGGATGTTCTACTACAGGAAGGATTTGCTACAGAAGAGCGGCTTCTCAGAGCCACCCGAGACCTGGGACGAGATGAAACGGATGGTAGAGAAGATAAGGTCCGACTCGGGCATCAGATACGGCTACGTCTTCCAGGGGGCGCAGGATGAGGGCGGCGTCGTGGACGCCCTCGAGCACGTCTGGAACGCCGGCGGGGACGTTTTAGAAGGCGACAGGGTCGTCATAGACAGCCCCGAGTCAGCAGAGGGGCTCGCGCTCAGGCGGTCCATGATCACGGAAGGCATAGCCCCCAAGGCGTCAGGGGACTATACCACCCAGGAGTCGCAGGCCATCTTCACCAACGGCGACGCCGTCTTCATGCGCAACTGGACGTTTGTCTACGGGCTTCTGGGGAGTCCGGAGACCTCGAAGATAAAACCGGATCAGGTGGACATCTCTACCATACCCGTGGCCGAAGCGGGCAAGGAGAGCTTCTCGGGCTTGGGCGGGTGGAACTTCCTGGTCAACGCAGCCTCCGAGGACAAGCTGGATGAGATCTGGACCTTTATCGAGTTCATGTCGTCGAGCGAGTCCCAGAAGGCTTTCGCCCTTGAGAGCGCGCGCCTGCCCACCCTGAAGGCCCTCTACGAGGACGAAGAGGTGCTGAAGAAGGTGCCCGTTGCGGCCCTCGGCAAGGAGTCGCTCGAGAATACCAGGCCGAGGCCCGGCTCGCCCTACTACTCGGACATGTCGCTCGTCATGGCCGAGCACTTCAACGAGGCCCTCAAGGGGAGTGCTCCTGTCGGGGAGGCTCTGCGCCAGATGCAGGGAGAGTTGCAGGACATAGTCGACCAGAGCTAGAGGTTCGTGGCCTTCGCCCGGCTAACGAATTTTCCTGCGGCGATACAAAACGTTACATCTATGTGCTACGCTGCGCCCGTGGCAGAGAGCGGCGGCCCCGATCGGCGGACAGGAGGTTTCGGTCCCGGATCAGGGCTACTTCCTTTTCCGGGTCGTCCTATCTATCCCGGAACTATTCACATCACCGCGGAGGTGAAGCTTTGACGGCCACCGTCGTCCTCGGATTGGCCTGGGGAGATGAGGGCAAGGGCAGGGTGTGTGACGCGCTGGCCTCGGACGTTGGCTACGTCTCGCGCTACTCGGGTGGCAACAATGCGGGCCATACCGTCCGCGTCGGCGAGGAAGAGTTCAAGCTGCACCTCGTGCCTTCCGGCATCGTGCGCGAGGGTGTTATCTGCACCATCGGCAACGGGGTCGTCGTCAACCCCGAGGTCCTGGTCGAGGAGGTCAGGGCCCTCGAGGAGCGGGGCCTCGATGTCAGGGACCGTCTCAAAGTAGACGGTAGAGCACACCTCATAATGCCATACCACATCGCGCTCGACTCGCACAGGGAGATCGCGCTCGGAAACGCCAGAATAGGGACGACGAACCGCGGGATAGGCCCCACCTACGAGGACAAAGTCGCGCGCTACGGCATACGCGTGCAGGACATCTTCGACGAGGGCATCCTGAAGACCAAGCTCAAGGCCGCGCTCAGGGAGAAGAACGCGATCTTCGAGAACGTCTATGGCGAGGAGCACTACGAGGTCTCCGAACTCGCCTCGTGGCTGCTCTCCTTCAAGGAGTTCATCGAGCCGATGGTCGCAGACACGGGGACGATGCTGCGCGATGCTCTGGAGAACAGGGAGCGCGTCCTGCTCGAAGGGGGACAGGCGACGCTCCTGGACAACGACCACGGTACGTATCCGTTCGTCACCTCATCCAACCCGACCGTAGGCGGCGCGGTCGTGGGTTCGGGCATCCCGGCGCGCCACCTCGAGTACGTCGTCGGCGTCACCAAGGCGTACACGACGCGGGTCGGCGACGGGCCGATGCCGACGGAGCTCTTCGACGAGACGGGTGAGATCATAAGGAGCGTGGGGCGCGAGTACGGCACGACCACGGGCCGTGCCAGGAGGGTGGGGTGGTTGGATCTGCCGGCCATCAAGTGGGCCGCCTCCTTGAACGGCATCACGCACGTCGCCATCACGCTCCTCGACGTGCTCTCAGCTGTCGACGAGATAAAGATCTGCGTCGGCTACGAGATAGACGGCAAGGCCGTCGAGGGTTACCCGATGCACCAGACGGACCTGCACCACGCCAGGCCCGTCTACAAGACGGTGCCAGGCTGGGGCGAGGACATCACGTGGTGCAGGATGAGGGGGGATCTCCCCGAGGCAGCACAAGACTTCGTAGCCTTCGTCGAGGCCGAGGTCGGGACTCCAGTGTGCATGATCAGCGTCGGGCCGGAGCGGGATCAGGCGATCGTCGAGAGGATAGGAATCTAGAGTCGTGAGGCCGAGCCCGTGAAGGTGCTGGTGGTCGGTAGCGGCGGGCGTGAGCACGCGCTGGTCGAGGCCCTGGCCGCCAGTCCTCTCGAGCCCGAGATGTATGCGGCCCCAGGCAACCCCGGTATCGCCCGCATCGCACAGACCGTGGACATCCCCGTAGACGACCTGGTCTCCCTGCGTGACTACGCGGCGAACAATGGCATAGACCTCACCGTCGTCGGTCCCGAGACGCCCCTTATAGGGGGTATCTCAGAGGCGTTCTGGGAGGCCGACCTGAAGGTCTTCGGACCCTCTCGGGCAGCGGCGCGCATAGAGGGTTCGAAGGTCTTCGCCAAGGAGCTCATGCGCCACGCCGGCGTCCCGACGGCCCGCTTCGAGGCGTTCGACACGGAGGCGGCAGCCCTCGCCTACCTGCGCGCGCACTCCGACTACCCCGTCGTCGTGAAGGCCGACGGGGCAGCCGCGGGCAAGGGCGTGACCGTTGCGAGTTCCCGTGACGAGGCGGAAGAGGCCGTGAGGGCCTCCTTCGGCGGCAAGTTCGGGGCGGCGGGGGAGAGGCTCGTGATCGAGGAGTGCCTCGAAGGGCGCGAGGCCTCCGTCTTCGTCGTAACGGACGGGCAGGACATCCTTCCCTTTTTGCCGGCCCAGGACTACAAGCGCGCCTACGACGGTGACGAGGGGCCGAACACGGGCGGAATGGGCTCCTACTCGCCCATCATGTGGATGGAGCCTGCGACCTACGCGGCCATACTCGAGGATATCATACGCCCGACGATTCACCAGCTGGCCCTGATCGGGGCCCCCTACACGGGGCTCCTGTACGCGGGCGTGATGGTAACGGAGACGGGCCCGAAGGCGCTGGAGTTCAACTGCCGCTTCGGCGACCCCGAGACGCAGGTGATACTGCCCCGCCTCGGCTCCGACCTGCTCGAACTTATGGTCACGGCGGGCAACGAGGACCTCGCAGGACGCGAGGTCGTGTGGTCCGCAGACAAGGCGGTCTGCGTCGTGCTCGCCTCGGAAGGCTACCCCGAGTCCTCCTCATCGGGGGATGAGATCTCCGGTCTCGAGAACATCCCCGCCGGCGTCTACGTCTACCACGCGGCCACAGAGGAGCGCGAAGGCCGCTTCTATACCGCGGGTGGCAGGGTCCTGAACGTCGTCGGGACAGGACCGACTATCATAGAGGCACGCGCCCGCGCGTACGCGGCTGTCGAGCAGATCCACTTCGAAGGCATGCACTACCGTACGGATATAGCACTGGAAGCGATAGAGCTGGAGGACCTTTGAGCCCGAGCGTAGGAATCCTGGTCGGAAGCGAATCCGACCTCCCCGTCCTCGAAAAATGCACCTCTCGTCTGGAAGGCTACGGCATCGAGTACGAACTCGAAGTCAGATCGGCCCACCGCAACCCCGAAGGCGTCTCAGAATACGCTGGCACGGCCCGCGAGCGCGGCATCAAGGTAATAATCTGCGCAGCAGGCATGGCCGCACACCTCGCAGGCGCCGTCGCCGCACGTACCAACCTGCCCGTAATCGGCATCCCAGTTGCTTCCGGTGCCTTGAGTGGCTTCGACGCGCTCCTTTCGACCGTCCAGATGCCCTCGGGCGTGCCGGTAGCAACGGTGGCCGTCAACGGCGCCGCCAACGCAGGCGTCTTGGCAGCCCAGATCCTCGCACTCTCGGATCCCGAATTGGCAGAGAAGTTGGAGGGGTAAGGGCGCTAGTGGCCGGATCAGAGCGGCAGACGATCAACGTGCGGCAACGGCGACATAACGACGGGCTTGGTAGTGGGGGCGCCGCTTGATAGAACGCTACACCCGGCCTGAGATCGGGGCGGTCTGGACCGAAGAGGCGAAGTACCGCTCCTGGCTGAAGGTCGAGCTGGCAGTTTGTCGTGCGAGGGCGCAACTGGGTGAGATCCCGACTGAAGAGGTAGAGAAGCTTGCCGAGAAGGCGGACTTCACCGTCGAGCGCATCCACGAGATAGAAGAACAGACCAACCACGACGTCATAGCCTTCGTGACCAACGTCGCCGAGTATGCCGGGAATGTCGCCCGCCACTTCCACTTCGGTCTGACAAGTTCGGACGTGCTCGATACCGCAGGGGCGCTCCAGCTCAGGGAGGCCCTGGATCTCATCCTCGGCGAGGCGAAGACGCTCACGCTGCTCCTTACGGTGATGGCCCTGGAGCACCGCGACACCGTGATGGTAGGGCGGACGCACGGGGTCCACGCGGAACCTACGACGCTAGGGCACAAGCTGGCGGTCTGGGCCTTCGAGATGGAGCGCAACTTGGACAGGCTCTCCCACGCGCGTGAGGTCGCAGCCGTCGGCAAGATAAGCGGAGCCGTCGGGACGTACGCGAACGTGGATCCGAAGGTAGAGGCCGTTACCTGCCAGGAACTCGGCCTATCTTCCTCGCCGGCCTCGACCCAGGTCGTGCAGCGCGACAGGCACGCCGAGGTTTTGTCTGCCATCGCTATCCTCGGTTCGACGATGGAGAAGATAGCGCTGGAGGTAAGGGGCGCCCAGCGCACGGAGGTCCGCGAGCTGGCAGAGCCTTTCGGCCGCGGGCAGAAGGGCTCCTCCGCGATGCCCCACAAGAGAAACCCGATCCTGGCCGAGCGCCTGTGCGGCATGGCTCGCATTCTGCGCGCGAACGCCTCCGTCGGTTTCGAGAACAACGCCCTCTGGCAGGAGCGCGACATCTCCCACTCCTCGGCGGAGCGTGTCGTCCTCCCCGACTCGACGATCCTCGCCTTCTACATGCTCAGCACCACACAGCGCATCCTGCGCGGCCTCCAGGTAGATAAGGAACGCATGATCGAGAACCTGAACAGCGGGGGAGGCATCGTCTTCTCGGGCCGCGTCCTGCTCGCGCTCGTCGAGAGCGGTATGAGCCGCGACGACGCTTACAGGGTGGTGCAGAGCGCGGCGATGCGGGCCTGGGAGGGGGAGGGAGGCTTCAGGGAGCTGCTACAGGGAGACGAAGAAGTACGCGAGCGGTTGGGCGATAAACTGGACTCGCTCTTCGACCCGTCGTATGCGCTGCGCAATCTCGGCGTGGTCTTCGAGCGGGTGGAGGAGCTGAAAGGGAGGTTGGAGGATGACTGAGGAACTACTGTACGAGGGCAAGGCGAAGAAGGTCTTCGCGACGGACGACGAGAGTGTGCTGTTGCACCGCTACAAGGACGACGCCACGGCGTTCAACGCCAAAAAGCGCGGCTCCTGGAAGGACACGGGCAAGACCAACGCCACCATGAGCGCGGCCATCTTCGCCTACCTGGAGACGCACGGCGTCCCGACACACTTCGTCGAGCAGATCGACGACACAACCATCAAG
>CADDZK010000027.1 GCA_902812425.1 Actinomycetota bacterium | reverse complement strand
AGGGTTGGCGGCTTTCGCTGGATAATGGGCTATATCTGGGGAATGTGTCTTATCTTGTATATCGTATTCTTCTGCCTTCAGAGGCCTCCCTAAGGCTCACTGAGAGCCAGAAACCGCCCGGGTAGGGTAGGGGACCAGAAGACCCTATTTCAACGACAGAAGGCGAATATGGGCGTGAGGACCTCTAAATAATGAAGACCTCTAACCACCCCCGATAAGAAGGTTCAGGTTTAGCTCATCCGTCCAGGATATCCTCCATGGCTGAAACCGCCTTCTCCTGCATATCTGGAAGTACGTGAGAGTAGAGGTCCAGTGTGATGGTGATTGAAGAGTGACCGAGCATCTCCTGAACGATCTTCGGGTGTACCCCCTTGGTCAGAAGCAGGGTGGCGCAGGTGTGTCTAAGGTCATGGAACCTGGTGCTCTGGGGAAGACCGGCCTTCTTTAGCAGAGGCTTCCACGATCGGTTGGTGAGGTTCTGGCAGCTTATGGGAGTGCCCACCCTGCTAGAGAACACCCACTCACTCGTCATAGGGTGATCCTTCAGGGTGTGTACGGCCTTCCGGGTCATCCTAACGCTACGATTACCACGGGCCGTCTTCGGGGCACTGACGACGCCGTTGAAGACTGTGCGACGTACCCTCAGCGTCGCCGTGTCGAGGTCTATATCTTGCCACTTGAGCCCTAGCAACTCACCTTTCCTAAGCCCTGTGGTTACGGCCAGGACGTAGAGTGCTTCTAGACCCTCCCCCGTAGCGGCTTGCAGAAGGGCGTTCACCTGCTCTTCCGTGAGTGGCAGTATCTCCTTTTTGGAAGATGCCGGGGGGCTAACCGCCTCGACGACGTTGTGGGGCACCAGCGACCATCTCACGGCCTGCTTGAGGGCCTTGTGCAATGTGGTGTGGATTATCTGGACGGTCCTTGCGGAGAGCCCGGAGTCCAGCTTCAGCCGATAGAGTGACTGGACCTTAAGAGCACTCAACCTGTCGAGCTTGACCTTGCCTATGTTGGGCTTCAAGTGGATGCGGCTAATCTCTTCGTGCCTCTGCCAAGTTCTCTCCCTGAGAGTGCCCCGTATCGCGTCGAGCCACCTGTCGAGGTACTCCGCTACAGTCATGTTCTCTGCATCGTAGACGAGCCCACAGTCACGGTCAGCGATCGCCCTGGCCAGCTTTGTGGCGACCTCCTTTCGATCAGCACCCCGGATGTACCTGCGCTTAATCTTGCCGCTCGTAGTCTGGATTTCGTACTGCCCGATCACGACGCCACCCCTTTCGTAGATCGAGCCTGTACCCTTGGGCCGCCTGGGCTTCTTGCTCATTAGTCGTCTTCCTCTCGTAGATAAGCTGCGAATAAGCTGCGTGTGTAGGAACGAGAGGCAGGTGGTGCTCGTGGGCCTTCACCAGAAAGAACGTCATTTGCAGGAAAAATAGCAGAGAGGAAGAGTGCGCCTGGAAGGATTCGAACCTCCGACTCGCGGTTTAGGAAACCGCTGCTCTATCCCCTGAGCTACAGGCGCAAGGCGGCAACAGTTTAACGCGGGATGAGCATGCTTACCACCGTGCGTGAAGAGGAACTTCACGCGTCGCCGTGGTGCTGTTCGGCCGAACTTCGGAGCATTTGTTTTGCGGGACACACCTTCTCAGTTGAATGGGGATCTGGAACGACGTATGATTCAGCGGTACGCGCGCCGGAGGTGGGTGGAGATGGCGCGTGGATTGCATGCATTTTTGTTTTCGCCGCGGGAGAGGTGTAAGCGGCGGGGCGTGCGATCCTACGTTGCAGGCTACTGAAGGAGAGGCCAGCGGAGGGTAGCGACAGGTTCGGAGGAGGCCATCGTCCGGATGGGGCGACGGAGAACGCGGGGATGCGTGGGCCACTCCTGACATTGCTGAAGACCTCGCTGCTCTTGCTGGTAGCAGGGATTCTCGCCGCTGGCTGCGGGTTCGATGACGGCGGGCGGCTCACCCTCGGGTACCTGGGCTGGGACGAGAACGTAGCCAACTCCAATCTCACCAAGGTCATCCTCGAAGACGACCTCGGCTACGACCACGTAGAGCTCAAGCTCGCCGACGACGTCGGGCCCGTCTATGACGATTTGATCGCAGGCAACACGGATGCCTTTTTGGACGCCTGGATGCCGAACCATAAGCAGTTCGTGAACCGGGGGAAGATCGAGGTCTCAAAAGAGCCTTGGTACGTCGGCAAGACCAGGTACGGGATCGCCGTCCCCAAGTACATGAAAGGCGTGCGCAGCATACCCGATCTCAACCACTCCGGGACGGACATGATCACCGGTATAGAGCCCGGCGCCGTGCTCATGAAGAGGATCGAGACCGACGTCGTGCCCGAGTACCACCTGCACTCCTACCTCGTCGAGGCCACCACGCCGGCGATGCTGACCGAGCTCAAGCAGTCGTACAGTATGAAAGAACCCTTCGTCTTCCTCGCCTGGTCGCCGCACTGGATGAACCAGGAGTACGACTTCCGCTACCTCTCTGACCCCAAGAACGCGATGGGCAGCGTGGACGACCCCCAGACGCTTCACTCGGTAACACGCAAGGGGCTCGCCGAGGACGAACCAGCGGCCTACGCCCTCATCAACGCCATGAGGCTCGATGAGGATCAGGTAGGCAGCCTCGAGCTCGCCATAAACGAGGCCGACGACCCCGAGACCGGCGTCCGCCGGTGGCTCCAGGAGAGAAAGAACAGGGAACTGGTGCGGCCCTGGATCGAGGCCGCAAAGAACGCGCAGGAGGGTTAGATGGACAGCAAGAACGGCATCAGGGCCGACATGGTCGAGGAGGCCGTGCGCGTCGCCGAGGAGGCGGAGAGCAGGGACGTCGCGCTGCGTCTTCTGGGGGGGGTGGCGATCAAGGTGCGGGCGAAAGACGGCCTTCAGCCCACCTTCGAGCGCGAGTACGCCGACCTCGACTGGATCACACCCAAGGGCAACTCGGCCAAGGCGCAGCGGTTCTTCGAGTCGCTGGGGTACGCGCCGCAGACGCGCTTCAACGCGATCTACGGCCGCGAGCGGCTGCTTTACTTCGATGAGGAGCACGACAGGCAGGTCGACGTCCTCGTCGGCAGCTTCAGGATGAGCCACGAGATTCCCTTCGGCAAGCGCATGACGATGGAGCCGCTCACCGTCCCGCTCGCCGAGCTCCTGCTGACGAAGCTCCAGATCATCGAGCTCAACGAGAAGGACGTCCGCGACGCCCTCGCCCTCCTTCACGACCATCCCGTCGACGAGCAGGACGGTGATAGCGTGAACGCGGCGCACATCGCGAAGCTGTGCGCCGCCGACTGGGGCCTCTGGCGTACCTTCACGGCCAACCTAAAAGCCCTTGACGGACACATCGGGCGCTACGACCTGGCGGAAGAGAGCAAAGAGCGCATCACGGGGCGTATCGAAGCATTGCTCGCGCGCATCGAGGGCGAGCCCAAGTCGTTCGGCTGGAAGATGCGCTCGAAGATAGGCGATCGCAAACGCTGGTACGAGTTGCCAGAGGAGGTGGAAGGGGGACCATGATCTCCAGACTTTTTTCACGAGAACCCGAAACGCGGGTCTTCTTCGCAACGGACATCCACGGCTCGGAGACGTGCTGGCGCAAGTTCCTGAACTCGGGCAAGCACTACGAGGCGAAGGTCATGGTCCTGGGCGGCGACATGACGGGCAAAGCGCTCGTGCCCATAGTCGAGGACGGGCCGGGACGTTGGCACGCGACGCTCCTTGAGAACCGGCGCGAGTTCGAGAGCGAGGATGAAGTAAAAGAGTTCGAGGAGTCGGTCATGCGGCGCGGCTACTACCCTTTCCGCACCGACCCCGACGAGATGTCCGAGCTCTCCTCGGACGAAGAGCTAAGGGACAAGCTCTTCCACAAAGAGATGCTCGGGACCGTAGAGCGCTGGATGCACATGGCCGACGAGAAGCTCGAGGGGACGGGTATAGAGTGCTTCGTCAGCCCCGGCAACGACGACCAGTTCGAGGTCGATGAGATCATCTCCTCCGCCAAGCGCGTGCGGCTCGCCGAGGGCGAGGTAGTCGAGTTCGGCGACTTCCAGATGGTCTCGACAGGGTGGTCGAACCGCACGCCCTGGGACACTTATAGGGAGGAGGACGAGGAGGACCTCGCCGAGCGGCTGCGCAAGATGACCTCGCAGGTAACGGCCCCTCCCGAGAAGACGATCTACAACTTCCACTGCCCGCCCTTCAAATCAGGGCTGGACGACGCGCCCGAGATAGACGCCCAGATGCGCCCCAAGCACGGCGGGCGCTCTATCGTGCCCGTGGGATCCAAGGCCGTACGGGAGGCTATAGAGGAGGGACAGCCTGGTCTCTCTTTGCACGGGCACATCCACGAGGCGCGGGGCAACACGCGCATCGGGAACACTCTCTGCATCAACCCCGGAAGCTCGTACGAGCAGGGGCAGTTGCTCGGGGCCGTAATCGACCTCGACGGTGGCAAGAAGGTCAAGCGGTTCGTACTCACCAGCGGATAAGGAGGAGATAAATGGCCAGCAACACCACGGCGGGCTCTAGTGCTGGAGACCTGTTCCAGAGGAAGGCGACGGGGCTGCTCAGAGGATGGTCGGTACTCGACGGCTTCATCTACGCTGCGTTCGCGATCAACCTCCTCACCCTCGGTCTCTACATCTTCTCCTTCGCGCCCTTTATCCCTGACGGGTCGCTTATCTACGCGATCATCCTCTCCGGACTCTACCTGGTCTTCCAAGCCGTGACCTACGCTTCGCTCATCGCCGTGATGCCGCGTGCTGGCGGCGACTACGTGTGGATGAGCCGCGTCCTCGGGGGCGGCATAGGCTTCGTCCTCGCGGTGACGGGCTGGTGGTTCATCCTGTGGCACTGGGTCCCCATCTACGCGAACATCCTGAACATCGAGGTCATCGTTCCGCTCGCCACCATCGCCGGTCTCGACGGGGTCGCCAACTTCTTCGGGTCGCCTGGTGGTATGTTCACCGCCTCGATGGTCGTTGCGATCCTGGCCTCCATCCTGATCTCACTGGGCATGAGGACCTACGCCCGTATCCAGAAGTTCTGCTTCTACGGCGGGGTTCTGGGGCTCGTGATCATGTTCGCACTCCTGCTCTTCAACTCGCACGCGGCCTTCGTAGGCGCGTTTAACTCTCAGGCCCAGGATCTCTACGGCGCCGGGGGCAACGCCTACCAGCAGGTCCTCAACGCGGGTAGCATCGACACGAACCTCGGGTCCCTCGCCTTCGGCCCGACTCTGCTCCTGATACCGATGATCGTCTTCTTCAACCTCTGGTCCAACTGGGGGGCCACGCTCTACGGCGAGGTCCGCGGCGCCTCGGACTTCCGGAAGAACATCTACGCGATGGGCGGCGCCCTGATAGTTACCTCGGTCGTGGCCGTCATCATGCTGCTCCTCTTCGCCAAGACGTTCGGCTGGGACTTCTACAACGCGGCGAACAACGCCTACTGGGGTGGAAAGGGTCCGATCTCGGTGTGGCCCTACCCTGGGCTCTTCGCGGCTTTCCTCCTGGGTAATCCAATCCTGCAGTTCATCCTGGTCGCGATCTTGTCACTCTGGTTCTTCGGGTGGGTCGGGTCGGTGTTCCTCTCATCCACGCGCGTCGTCTTCGCGACCGCCTTTGATCGGGTCCTGCCCGAGTGGGTCGCCAAGACCTCGCGCAACGGCGTCCCTTACTACGCGCTGGCGCTCATGCTCATACCGTCCATTCCGATCAGCTACCTCTACGCTTTCGGGAACAACTTCGCGACGTACACCCTGGATGCCACGCTCGTCATCGCGATGACCTTCCTCGGCTCCGCCATCGCTGCTGCCGTCCTGCCGTGGCGCAAGCCCGAGATCTACAACGCCTCCCCGATAGCCCGCTACAACGTGCTCGGCATCCCCCTCATAACCGTGGCGGCCTCCCTGTTCTCGATCTTCCTCGTCTTCTGCCTCTACGAGTGGCTGACGGACGACACCTACGGTATCAACAACCCTTCGTCGCTCGTCTACATGCTGGTCCTCTACGCGGTGGCGCTTGCGCTGTACGTGATCTTCCGCCTCATCCGCCGCGCCCAGGGGATGGACCTGAAGATGGTCTACGACGAGATACCGGAGGACTAGAAGCTCCGAAAGCTGAAGGCCCTATCCCGAGATAAGGGCCTTCAGCCTGTCCCGAACAGCTGCGATGGGCACGCGCTCCTGCTCCAGGGTGTCGCGGTCGCGGATCGTTACCTTCTTGTCCTCGATGGTGTCGAAGTCGACCGTAACGCAGAAGGGGGTGCCAGCCTCGTCCTGGCGACGGTAGCGGCGGCCGATCGAGCCCGAGTCGTCGTAGAAGAGGCGGTAGTCGCCCTTGAGGTCGTCGTAGAGCTCGCGGGCAATGGTCCAGACGGGCTCTTTCTTGGAGAGCGGGAAGACGGCGGCCTTGGTCGGGGCTATGCGCGGGTGTAGTTTCAGCACCGTTCTCTCCTCGCCGTTCACCTCTTCCTCCGTATATGCGTCGACGAGGAAGGCGAGCATGATCCTGTCTGGCCCCACGGCAGGTTCTATGACGTAGGGGACGTAGCGCTCGCCCGTGGCCTGGTCGAAGTACTCCAGGTTCTCGCCCGAGTACTTGGCGTGCTGCTTGAGGTCGAAGTCCGTGCGGTTGGCTATCCCTTCGAGCTCGGACCAGCCGACGGTGGCGTAGTTGTACTCCAGGTCCACGGTGCGCTTGGAGTAGTGGGAGAGCTTCTCCTTCGGGTGCTCGTAGCGCCGGAGGTTCTCCTCCTTCAGGCCAAGGTTCGTGTACCAGTTGAAGCGCTCATCGATCCAGTACTCGTGCCACGTCTCGTCGGTGCCAGGCTCGACGAAGAACTCCATCTCCATCTGCTCGAACTCGCGGGTACGGAAGATGAAGTTGCCGGGTGTGATCTCGTTCCTGAAAGACTTGCCCTGCTGCGCTATCCCGAAGGGAACCTTTACGCGGCTCGTCTGAAGCACGTTCTTGAAGTTCACGAAGATCCCCTGCGCCGTCTCTGGGCGCAAATACGCTAGGTTCTCGGGCGTCTTCACGGGTCCCATGTACGTCTCGAACATCAAATTGAAGGGACGCACAGGGGCGAAATCCCTTCCTCCGTCAACGGGGTCTTTGATCCGCTCGTCCTCCTCGATGATCTTCGTCAGCTCTTCTGGACTGAGACCCTCTGCGTCTATGCCGGTTGCGTCCTCGATCAGGTGGTCTGCGCGGTAGCGGCGCTTGCTCGTGCGGCTCTCGACGAGCATGTCGTTGAAGGTCGAGGTGTGCCCGGAGGCCTCCCACACCTTGGGGTGCATGATGATCGCGGAGTCGAGGCCGACCATGTCCTCGCGCATGTGGACCATGCGGCGCCACCACTCTTCCTTGATGTTCCGCTTCATCTCGACGCCGAGAGGCCCGTAATCGTAGGAGGAGCGGAGGCCGCCGTAGATCTCCGAGCTCTGGTACACGAAGCCGCGGCGCTTGCAGAAGGCCACTATCTTGTCCATCGTCACGGTCTCAGGCACGGGTCCTCCGAATTCACAGAAGTTACATTAGAGTCCGCAAGTATAGCTCAGAGAGACCTGCCGATTAGACTGCGTTCCTCTGTAATGGAAGACGAAGGATCTCGCGACAGGAAACGAACCCGGCATCTTCTCAGGGTCGACCCGCGTTATAATGCTGGTCGTGGATACGTTTATCTGGGCAGGCCTGGGCGTGGGCCTCGCCTCCGTGGCGGGGGTGAGAGCCTTCGTTCCGCTCGCTTTGTACGCCCTGTTCGCCCAGCTCGGCTTTATCGTACCGCCCGACATCCTCGGCCTGCAGACCGGAGGGATCGTTCTCGGGGTGCTGGTGGTTCTGGCGGTTCTGGAGATCCTGCTCGACAAGGTCGGGGCTTTCGACCCTGTTTTCAGCTACGTGATGATCCCACTGAGGATCGTTGCGGGTGCGGCCCTGTTCGAGACCATGTTCGAGCCAGGGGCACTCCTGGACGTCGGCGCTGCGCCAGGGCTCGTCGCTGGCGCAGGGATCGCCGCCGTGATCGCCGTTCTGAAGGTGATGCTGCGGCCCTCTTCGGGGACGGCTTCAGCCGGCGTCTCGACGGCTTTCCTGAGCGGCATCGAGGACGTGGTTGCCGTTGTAGGCGGCATTGTCGGGCTCTTCGTGCCCTTGTTGCCGCTTGTACTCGTCGGGTTTCTGCTATTCTTCTTCAACCGCATAAGGAAGCGGCGGGGGAGGAAGTACGGGGGCCTCCGCATCCTCGGCGACTAGTATCGTCGGCGCTCTAGGAGGGTGCAATGGACGAGCGGGAGATCACGATTGTCAAGGGGGGCAGGGAGACACCCTTCTCCAGGGGGATTCTGGCGCAGACGCTAGCCCAGGCCGGGGCGCGCGCCGAGCTTGCGCACCAGATAGCGAGCGAGGTGCGCGCCGAGCTTCTCGCCGAGGAGCGCTATACGGTCGAGGAGGAGGAGGTCCTCGCCCGCGTTCGCGACAAGCTGATCATGAAGGACGCCCTGGTCGTCGACAGGCTGGATAAGTGGCGCGTCCTCAGGGAGTCCACGGAGCCGATAGTGGTCTTGATCGGCGGGGCTACGGGGGTGGGGACGAGCACGCTCGCCGCCGACGTGGCCAGGCGCCTCAACATCCAGAGCGTGGTGGGGACGGACTCGATCAGGGAGGTCCTGCGGCGCGCCATAAGCCCCGACCTCCTCCCTCTGCTCCACAAGAGCTCCTACGAGATAAAGCGCGAGGACGTGCGCGTGCCCGTCGAGGAGGACGAGATGGTCCTCTTCGGCTTCAGGCAGCAGGCCTCCCAGGTGGCGGTCGGGGTCGAGGCCATCGTCGATCGGGGCCTGAAAGAGGGGACGAACCTCGTCGTCGAGGGGGTGCATCTGGTGCCCGAGATCATCCTCAACCGCTACCGCGACCATCCGAACGTCTGTACGCTCGTGGTCTACCTCTCGGACGAGCACGTGCACCGCTCACGCTTCTACATAAGGGCCCTGGGTACGGCGATGCGCCGTCCTGCCGAAGAGTACATCTCGTACTTCAGGGAGATACGCCAGATCCACGACTACATCGTCGAGAGCGCGGCCAGGGCCGGCGTCCAGACGGTCGAGAACCTCTCTATAGAGAACACCTCGGACGCGGCCGTGGAGATCGTTGCCAACAGGGTCTCGGGGATAGCCGACAGGGCGGGCCGCCGGGCCTCCGCGATGCTCCTCGACGCGGGCACGCCCCGCCATGGGGTCCCCATCACCCGCGCGAAAAGCGGTTAGAATGTCTGAAGAGGCTCAGAAGGAGACAAAGGTACTGGACAAGCAGCGACTGAGAACCTTCGTGCTCGGCGGTGCGGTCGGAGCCCTGGTGGGCATACTCCTCGCTCCCCGCAGCGGCCGTGAACTTCGGGGCTCGCTCGCCAACAGGGCGGGGGAGGCGCGCGAGAGGGGCCGCGAGACGTATTTCGAGGCGCAGGAGCAGATGCGGGAGCGTCTGGCCGAGGTCCGCGAGGGGTCCCGCCAGCGCCCAGGCGTCGTCGACCCGGAAGTCCCCTCTCCCGCCGCTGGGGAGACGCCCCGACCCTATCTGAGGGACGTCTCGCGTGATGTACAGGAGGCCGACGAGACCGCGAACCCCGAGGCCGAGAGGTCCGAGGAGCTCCGCCGCAAGGTAAGGGAGACCAGGGAGCGTCTGCGGGGGAGGAAAGAGACCGATCTGGGACCCGAGCGATGAGACCGACATCTTTCGTGCCCATGATCGGTGAGATCCTGGCAGAGGACGCCGGCGAGGTGCCTGGTCTCGAGGCTGTGATCTCCTACTGGACCGGAGGCGAGTACTCCGCCGAGGAGTGGTTCCGCAAGCTCAATAGCCGCTGGGGTACGGCGGGTTTCGCCGTGCGGCGCGGTGACGAGGTCCAGGGATTCGTGGTCTACGGGCCGCCGGAGCGTCTGCCGCACGCGGCGCGCTACCCTGTCGGCCCGATCGACGAGGAGGCCGTGCTCCTGGCTTACGCCGGGGGAGATACGCGCACGCGCCGCCGCCTGCTGGTGAGGATGCTCAGGGATCTCAGGCAGCGCGGTGTCGGGAGGGTGGAGGCGATCGCCAGCGACCGTGGGGAGCCGAACCACGTGCCTACCTCGTTTCTTCTGGAGAGCGGCTGGCGGCCCGTGCGCAGCGCAGCCTACAGGAGGAGCTACTTCACACTCGCGCACATCGACCTGAAGAGCGCCGTCGAGGTGGGGGAGCTGGCGCGGGCCCTGGTAGGGCGGGTGAAGCTGCCAGGTCTCAAGGCACCCGTGCCCGGCGCCCTGGTCCGCTCGACGGGCGAGCAGAGAGGCCGGTAGGCTCAGGGCGGCAGTACCACCGTCCGTACCCCTGAGACCCCTCCCGGCGTCGTCGCCCTTATCTCCAGGATCTTGCGCGATGGTTCAGGGACGGCGGAGGATGCTCTCGCGAGGGTCTGTTCGGGGGCCGAGAGGTCGAAATCGAAATGTACGGTGGCCGCCTCACCCGCCGGGAGCTTCTGTACCGTCTGCCTGTAGTAGCGGGAGTCGGAGAGGGCCGTGTTCTCGGAGGAGACGCCGAGGGTAACGTTCACGTCCGAGAGCTGCCTGTCTCCCTCATTCTTTACCACCAGGTCGAGGCCCTGGCCCGGGAGCGCCCTGAGCGATGCCAGCTGGTCCTCGTCCAGGCTAAGTTCGAGCGCTGGCCCCGATCTTCCGGATGACGGGTCTGGCGCCAGGCTCCTGTCGGAGGGGACTTTGGCAAGGTTCGCCAGGATCAGGAAAGCCCCCGCAGTAACGAAGAAGGCCAGCGCCGCGCCCGAGACCCAGAGTACTACCCCCCTCACCGCTGTATCTCCTCATCGGCAAGGTCGTTGCCTTCGACCGGGATCTCGTAGAGGTTGTAGAAGTCTTTCAGAAGGCTGCTTGCGGGGGCCGCACGGACCTCGGGTTCCGTAGAGGGTGTCCCTCGGGCGACGATCGCGACGCTCTTCCCGCCGGGGGACCACGCCAGATCGTCCGGCCCGGTCTTTATCTCCATGTCTTCGTTGGTCGTTACGGCTTTGAGGTCCTCCGTGCGGAGGTCGAGTACGTACACGTTGGCCGGCGCCTTCGGGTTGAGGCGGCCGATGACGGCCAGCCGCCCTCCGTCGGGAGAGACGCGGATGCTCGCGGCCACGAAGTCCTCTCCCACGCCCGGCGCCGGTTTGGGCGCGCCGCCATCCGTCGAGACGTGATAGAGGTTGTAGAGCGTATCAGAGCCGTCTCGGTCCACAGGAGGAGATGCCTGCTCTTTTCCGGCTACGAAGTAGAGGCCCTGCTTCGTCCACTGGGGAGTGCCGAGGATCTCCTGGTTACCGTCAAGCCGGGTTATCTCCTTCTGGCTCCCCTTCCGAAGGTCGAAGACGCGCAACTCTGAGGTCTTGAGGTCTCCGGGGGGGCGCACGGCCATGATGACCTCTTTACCGTCGGGCGATGGGGAGAGGGCCATGACCCGGCCTCCGACAGGATTGGTATAGAGCCTGTAGACCTTCCCGTCGGCGCGCGTCAGCGCGAGCCCGCTCTCGTAGGCCCCGTTCCCGAGGACGACGACCAGGCCCTCCCCGTCGGGAAGGGGGCTCATCGCGAGGACCCCGGTCGCGACTTTCTCCAGTTCCAGCGAACCTTCCCCGGCACGCGCCCGGTATACGGACCTGGATGTCTTTTCGGAGGGGGTCGCGCCGAGCATTACCAGGGTGTCGTCCGAGATCCACTCCGTATCTTCGGCGACGAAGTCCCTGGTGGTCCAGCGTCTCAGCTCTCCCGAGTCCGCCGGCTTGTCCACCACGTAGCCGTCGACGGTAAAAGCGATCCTGCCGCCATCCGGGCTCCAGCTCGGCGAGCCCTTGTAGCCCGGACCGGAGCTGAGGGCCCGCGTCCCCGGGCCGAGCCCTGGGTCCACCCGGCCCGACGCTGGGGCCAGGGGTGCGATCGAGACGTCCTGTTCGGAGTGTGCGCACCCGACCACGAGGGTGGCAGCTACCGAGAGGACCACGAACGCGGCTCGCGCCTTAGAGAGCATGGCTTACGGAGCGGGAGAGGAACGCCTTCGGGAGCCTGACCTCGAAGACGGAGCCCACGCCGACCTCGCTCTCGACGGAGATGTCGCCGCCGTGCATCTCGACTATCTGCTTGCTTATGGCGAGTCCCAGCCCGCTCCCCCCCGTGGCGCGGGAGCGGTCCTTGTCTACCCTGTAGAACCGCTCGAAGAGCTGGTTCAGATCTTCTTTAGGTATGCCCACGCCCGTATCCCGGATCCGCACGGTCAACGAAGAGAGGTCCTCCTCTATCTCGACGTCCACCCTGGCACCTGCGTCGGAGTACTTGATCGCGTTATCAAGCAAATTGAGGAAGACCTGGTAGAGCTTCTGGACGTCGCAGATACACCTGTGCTCGCCCGCGTCATCGAAGTATATTTTGATGCCGAACCTGTGGGCTTTGGCCTCTACCGACTCTATGGCGGTCTGGATCACCGTACTCAGGTTGGCAGGCCCGACCTCGAGCTGGTACTGCCAGGAGTCCATCTGGGCGAGGGTCAGAAGCTCCTCGACCATCCCCCTTATGCGCCCGAGCTCCTGATCCGCGAGCTCGAGCGCGCGGTGCTCCAGCGGGTCGAGCCTGTCGCGGGCCCGCTCCAGCAGGCCGACCGCGCTCTGGATGGTGGTGAGGGGGGTCCTCAGCTCGTGGGAGAAATCCGAGACGAAGGCCGTCTTGGCCTTCTCGAGCGAACGGTGCTCGGTTATGTCCCTGACGGCGAGGATGATGCCGGCGTTACCGCCGCCGTTGTGTGAGATGCTGCTGGATTCTCCCCGGTCCATCTGGGCCGCGTAAGCCCAGTAAGCTTTCTCTCCTACCTCGATCTCCCTCACGGCGACCCCGTTGGCGGCCGCTTCCCGGAGACACCTGAGGACTCCACTCGGGGTTCCGATCTCCTCCAGCGTGCGTCCCAGGTCGGAGGCTCTGATGCCGAGCATCCTGGCCGCCGCGGGGTTGACCATCGTTACCCGCTCGTCGGGGTCCGTTGCGACGACGGCCTCGGGAGAGGCTTCGAGTACGGCCTCGAGGCGGCTCTTCTGCTGCTGGATTTCCCCGACGTAGTGCTCTATCTCCTCGGCCATGTAGTTGAAGGCCCTCGACACCTCGCCGAGCTCGTCGCGGCTCTTGACCGGGACGGTCGCCGTATAGTCTCCTGAGGCGACCCTTATGGCCGCGTCACGGGTCTCGGAGAGGGGGCGCGTGACCTGGCGCGTGAGGAGCAGGCTCGCCGCCCCGGCGAGGAGTATGCTGGTCAGGATGGCTCCAAGGATGCCGTAGCGCAGGTAAGCTAGCGTGTTCCCGAGCTCGTCGCGCGGAACGTCGTAGATCAGGAGCCCCTTCATGGTGCCGTCGGAGGCTATGAGCGGCCACACCGCGACGTAACCGGAGCGCCCCTCACTCCACACGAGCCTGCCCTCTCCCCGGGGCGATGTCGCAGTCTTTTTGAGCTCCTGCTCGTCGAGCCCGAGCCCCTTGTAGGTCTTCTGTGCATCCACGGGATTCCCGAGACCGTCGCGGGCCGCCAGGGGCTCTCCATCTTCTCCGACGTAGAGCACCTCGAGGCCCGTCGGGTCGGCGATAGACTGGACGAGCTCCTCGGCGTAGGTCTTCGACGGGGGGAGGGTCTTGTCCTCGGGATCGCGCAGGCCTTCGAGGAAGTCCTGCGCACCGGCGTTCGCCGTCTGGGAACGTTGTTTGAGCAACGTGTTCTCCGCGGCGACCAGCCTGTCCTGGGCGAAGTAATAGAGGACCAAACCTATTATCAGGCTCGTTACAGAGGAGATTCCGACGAGCGCCACGAAGATCCTGACCTTGAAGCTCAACGCCTGAAGGAGACCCTTGCTCTCTCTCTTGTCTATATGCCCAGCCTCCGTCGCGGGATCTAGACCGGCCTCGCAGCCCTGTACCCGACGCTGGGTACGGTCTGTATGATCTCGGGCCTGGAAGGGTCGCGCTCGACCTTGGCCCTGAGCCTGCTGATGTGGACGTCTATGTAGCGGCTCGCCAGGTAATGCGAACCCGTGGAGACGGCCTCCGAGATCTGGGCCCGCGTGAAGGCCTGCCCGGGACGCCGCATGAGGAGCGCGAGTATCTTGAACTCCGTCGGCGTCAGATCCAGCGCCTCCCCAGAGCGGCTGACGGTGTAGCCGTTCGGGTCGAGCTCCAGCGGACCGAGCCTCAAGAGCCCTTCCCTGCCCCTGCCATCCTGTCCGAAACGCCTGAGGATGGCCTTGATCCTCGCGAGCAGCTCTTTGGTGTCGAAGGGCTTGGTGATGTAATCGTCAGCCCCGAGCTCCAGCCCGACGACCTTGTCCACCGACTGGCTCTTCGCCGTGAGCAAGACGACGGGTACGTCGCTGTGCTCGCGCATCTTCTTCAAGACCTCGAACCCGCTCATCCTCGGCAACATAATGTCGAGCACCACGAGATCCAACCCCTCACGCCCGAGTATCCTGAGCGCCTCGATACCGTCCTCAGCCGTCAATACCCGGTAACCCTCTGACGCCAACACGATGGATGTGACCTCCAACAGCGCAGCGTCGTCATCGACCAACAAGATAGTCTCGTCCAATCTGACTCCCTAATACCTCCCGACTCGCCCCGAAGTCCACAGCCCCGGCGACCATAGTATCCTACCTTAATCCACGCCTTCTTCGTAGCCACGAGCGTAGATGAAAAACTTGCAACTAGGACACTAAGATTTTATACTCATGACACTTTAGATAACTTCATCACGTGGGAGGTAAGCGCATGGCCAAGAGCATTGGCATAGACCTGGGCACGACGAACAGTTGTGTGGCGGTACTGGAGGGTGGGGATCCCACGGTGATCACCAACTCCGAGGGAGAGCGGACGACGCCTTCTGTGGTGGCCTTCGACAGGAGGAGTGGGGAGCGGCTGGTCGGGCAGCTTGCGAGGAGGCAGGCTGTGACGAACCCGGACCGTACGATCTACTCGATCAAGCGCTTTATGGGGCGGCGCTACAGCGACGTGAAGACCGAGGCTGAGCGCGTCGGTTACGAGGTGAAGTCGGGCAATGGCGGGGACATCAGGGTCCAGGTGGGCGAGAAGGACTACTCTCCGCCGGAGATCTCCGCGATGATCCTCCAGAAGCTCAAGAGGGATGCCGAGGAGTACCTGGGTGAGGAGGTCACCGAGGCGGTTATCACGGTGCCCGCTTACTTCGAGGACGCCCAGCGCCAGGCGACCAAGGACGCAGGCAGGATCGCAGGCCTCAACGTCAAGCGGATTATCAACGAGCCTACGGCCGCGTCGCTCGCCTACGGCATGGACAAGGAGCAGGACCAGACTATTCTCGTCTTCGACCTCGGCGGCGGCACCTTCGACGTCTCCATCCTGGAGCTCGGCGAGGGGGTCTTCGAGGTCAAGGCGACGAGCGGCAACAACCACCTCGGCGGCGACGACTTCGACGCCAAGATCGTCGAGTGGATGGTCTCGGAGTTCAAGAAGGCTGAGGGCATAGACCTCTCGAAGGACAAGATGGCCGCCCAGCGCCTCGTCGAGGCCGCCGAGAAGGCCAAGAGGGAACTCTCTTCGACGACGAGCACCTCCATAAACCTGCCGTTCATCACGGCTGACCAGAATGGCCCCAAGCACATGGACCTGACCCTCACGAGGGCGCAGTTCAACAACCTGACCGCCGACCTCGTCGAGGCGACCGCGGGTCCCGTGCGCCGGGCAATGGAGGATGCAGGACTTCAGCCGGGCCAGGTCGACCAGGTGATCCTCGTCGGCGGCTCGACCCGCATCCCCGCGGTGCAGGAGCAGGTGAAGGAGATCACCGGCAAGGAGCCCCACAAGGGTATCAACCCCGACGAGGTCGTCGCCGTCGGGGCGGCGATCCAGGCCGGCGTGCTCGCGGGCGAGGTCAAGGACGTGCTGCTCCTCGACGTCACCCCGCTCTCCCTCGGTATAGAGACCAAGGGTGGGGTGTTCACCAAGCTCATAGAGCGGAACACCACTATACCTACACGTAAGAGTGAGGTGTTCACCACGGCGGACGACAATCAGGGGTCCGTGGAGATCAAGGTCTACCAGGGCGAGCGCGAGATAGCGGCTTACAACAAGCTTATAGGCAACTTCCAGCTCGTCGGTATCCCGCCGGCACCGAGGGGTGTACCCCAGATCGAGGTCGCCTTCGACATAGACGCGAACGGCATCGTCAACGTCGGGGCCAAGGACCTCGGGACTGGCAAAGAACAGAGGATCACGATAACGGCCTCCAGCGGCCTCTCGGACGCGGAGATCCAGCAGATGATGCAGGACGCGGAAGCACACGCCGAGGAGGACCAGCGCCGCCGCGAGGAGGCCGACGTCCGCAACAACGCCGACAACCTCGTCTACTCCATCGAGCGTTCCTTGAAGGACGTGGACGGCAAGGTCGACCCGAACACCAAGCTGGAGATAGAGCAGGCGATAAAGGAGACCAAGGAGGCGCTCGCCGGCGGCGACATAGAGGAGATCAAGAGCAAGCAGGAAGCGCTCCTGACAGCCTCCCACAAGCTCTCCGAGGTCCTCTACAGCCAGGCCCAGGAGCAGCAGCAGGCCAGCTCTGAAGGCGCCACGGATGACGACCTGGTCGAGGACGCAGAGGTGGTCGACGATGACGAGGATGGCGAGGAGCGCAAGTAAGTACTAGCAGAAGCCGGGCGGCTGTGAGCGCAAGGGCTCCGGCCGCCCGCGCGGCAGCGACAGGAGGACTAGGGAGCTTTGAGCAGCGAGGAAAACAAGCGCGATCCCGAACCCAGGGAAGAGGAGGCGGTAGAGGAGGCCGAAGGCTTTACGGTGGATCAGACCTCCCCTGAGAACACGGCGGAGGACCCCAGCGCGCCAGTAGATGCAGAAGACGGACCGGCCACTGACGAGGAGCCAGCCCCCGAAGAGGACGCGCTGGTGGCGCTCTCCGAGGAACTGGAGGCCACGCGTCTCGAGCGGGACCAGTATCTGGACGCCCTGCGCCGCCTGAAGGCCGAGTTCGAGAACTCGCGCAAGCGCCAGGAGAGGGAGCGCACCCGCATGCTCTCTATGGCCTCAGAGAGGCTCGTGCAGGAGATCCTGCCCGTCCTGGACAACCTCGACCGCGCGCTCGAAGCCGGGGGGGATATCCGGGAGGGCGTGCAGGCTACCCGCGACCAGCTCGCAGAGGTACTCGCCAACGAAGGACTCCTGCCCGTCGCCTCTGACGGCCAGCCGTTCGACCCGAACGTCCACGAGGCCGTCATGGGCCAGCCCTCCGAGGAGCACGAAGAAGGCACCATCATCCAGACCTTCCAGAGGGGCTACGTGCTCAACGGCAAGCCGATCCGTCCAGCGAAAGTTGTAGTTGCGAAGCAGGTTTAGGCATGGAGAAGGTGGATCTATACAAAGTTCTCGAGGTATCCAAGGAGGCCTCGCAGGATGAGATCCGGCGCTCCTACCGCCGCCTCGCGCGCAAGTACCACCCTGACGCTAACCCCGGAGACAAGCAGGCCGAGGAGCGTTTCAAGGAGATACAGCACGCCTACGAGATCCTCTCGAAACCCGAGAAAAGGCGAGAATACGACGAGGGTCCACGCACCTTCTTCGGTTCCCAGAATGCCGGACAGAGACGTCCGGGCACTGCAGACTTCGAAGATCTCTCGGATCTGCTGGGCGGCTTCGGGAATCTGGGGGATATCTTCGGTAGCACGACCGGCACCCGTCAGAGCGCCCCGGCAAAAGGCGAGAATATAACCGTAAACGTCAGGTTGAGTTTCAAAGATGCGCTGAACGGCGTCACGACCAGGGTCGGGGTGCCGGTCGAAGAGGCTTGTAGCCAGTGCAGGGGGACGGGGGCTGCGCCTGGGACGACGCCGAGGGTGTGTCCGGAGTGCGGCGGCAGGGGGATGCAGAGCCGGGATCAGGGCTTCTTCGCGCTCTCGACGCCGTGTACGAGGTGCGGGGGAGAGGGCAGGATCATCGAGAAGCCGTGCACTCTCTGCGGGGGCAACGGGAGGGTACGCAGGACCAGGCAGGTCAAGGTCAGGATACCGGCCGGTGCGAGGGACGGCATGAAGATCAGGGTCCCAGGAAGAGGAAACGCCGGCAAGAAAGGAGGTCCTGCCGGGGATCTCTACGTCGTGACGCGGGTCGAGGATCATCCTGTCTTCGGGCGACGCGGAGACGACTTCGTGGTCGAGGTGCCCGTCAGCTTCGTCGAGGCCGCACTAGGGGCGCGGATCGAGGTGCCAAAGCCCGGTGGCGGGACGGTGAAGGTCAAGTTGCCCGCGGGGACGCAGGACGGCAAGCAGTTCAAGGTGCGAGGAGCGGGGGCGCCGAGGG
>CADDZK010000026.1 GCA_902812425.1 Actinomycetota bacterium | reverse complement strand
AGAGCCCGACTGCATTGCAGCTGAGGCTCTTTCAGACGATGGGCGAGATCGCCGTCAACCAGAATTCCACGATCATCCTCCCCGTACCCCTTGACCTCTTCAAGCCTTTCCTCGAATCCCAGAACGGTTCCGACGGGAGACCCCCCTCGGCGCAGCGTGAGCGGGAGGCCGAGCGCTTGTACGAAGAGGCCGTAGGAGACGTCTCTCCAGAGATCTCATCGAGCGAAGAGGGTTTCTCGGACGAGGAGAACCCCGGCGAGACGCGGGGGCGCCCATGAGGAGAGTTCTCCCCGGATAGCACGGGCCCGGCCATCTCTGGTCGGACCGGGATCGATCGTTTACGGGCATTCCAACCGCCTGCAGCCTGTCCTTCCACGCGGCGGGTTAGCGTCGTATACATCTGGGTAAGTAGATCCGCGACGTTGCAAAGGTACGCTTCCGGCAGGCCATCTCGCGGGTTTGCGTGAGAGGGGGGCCGGATGACCGAGAGGTCCGATGGAGCGTGAGACAGCCAAAACAAAGGAAGAAGGGGGCGGGTTCCCTGACCCGATCTCGCTGACACTCCCGAGCAGCCCCGAGTACGTGCTGCTCGCCCGGTTGGTGATGGGTCAGGCTGGACGTCTGGCGGGACTCAAGCCGGAGGAGGTCTACGATCTCAAGCTGGCTGTGACGGAGGCAGTGACCAACGTGATCCGCCACGCGGCCGTAGAGAGTTACGAGATCGAGTACAGGGTGCTGCCTTCGAGCGTCGAGGTCAGCGTCACGGATGATGGAGGCGGTTTCAACGTCGCCGACCTCACGGACGAGCCAGACGAGCACGGAGGGTTCGGCCTCGCCGTCATCCGCAACCTGGTGGACGAGCTGGTCCTCGACTCGACGAAAGGCGGCGGGACCCGGCTGAAGATGATCCGGCGCGCGTCCGCGGGGGAGCCCGAAAGCTAGAAAAGGTATGATCTCCCGGCGTTTCGTGCGTTAACTGGTTGATTCTTCCGTAGGCGTTAATATACAGTTAACCGTGTAAATAACATCGTGCCAGAGGGCTAGAAGGTAGATCCGTGCAGCAGCGTGTAAATCCCGGCAACAAATCGCTCGCCGATTACCGCAGCATAATCCGTCGGGAGCTCTACGATGAGGTCGTGACCCTCGGAGAGCGCCTGAAGGGGAAGCGGGTCCTGCACGTCAGCGCGACCAGCTTCGGCGGCGGGGTGGCGGAGATCCTCTACACGCTCGTGCCGCTCATGCGCGACGCAGGGCTGGAGACCGAGTGGGATATCATGTTCGGCTCCGAGCCTTTCTTCAACGTCACCAAGAGCTTCCACAACGCCCTTCAGGGCGCCGACTACGAACTCACCGTCGAGGACCGGGCGATCTACGAGGAGTACAACCGCATGTCGGCGGAGACCCTCCAGAAGGCCGGCGAGGACTGGGACATCATGTTCGTCCACGATCCGCAGCCTGCCCTGGTCAAGCACTTCTCAGGCGGCCTCTCGCCCGAGACGAAGTGGATCTGGCGCTGTCACATAGATACCTCGACCCCGAACCGGCAGGTGCTCGACTACCTCCTGCCGCACATAACGGACTACGACGCCCAGATCTTTACCATGGAGGATTACACCCCGCCAGATGTGCACCTCCCAGGTCTCACCCTGATCCCACCCGCCATAGACCCGCTCTCGCCCAAGAACATGGCCCTGAGCGCAGACGACGCCCGCTACATCGTCAGCCAGTTCGGCGTGGACGTGGAGAGGCCCTTTATGGTGCAGGTCTCGCGCTTCGACCCGTGGAAGGACCCTCTGGGCGTCATAGACGCCTACAGGCTGGTCAAGGAGGAAGTGCCAGAGATACAGCTCGTCCTCATAGGATCTATGGCCCACGACGACCCCGAGGGCTGGGACTACTGGTACAAGACCGTCAACTACGCCGACGGCGACCGCGACATCTTCCTGTTCTCCAACCTCACGAACGTCGGCGCCATCGAGGTCAACGCCTTCCAGTCCATAGCGGACGTGGTGGTTCAGAAGTCCATCCGCGAGGGCTTCGGGCTCGTCGTAACCGAGGCGCTCTGGAAGGCCAGGCCCCTGGTAGCCAGCAGGGTCGGCGGTATCCCGATGCAGGTCGACGCGGGAGGCGGCATGCTGGTCGATACTATCCCCGAGGTCGCCTCGGCCTGCACGAAGCTCCTCAAGGACCGCGAGTTCGCCCGCGAGATGGGCCGCCACGGCAAAGAACACGTCAGGACGCACTACCTCACGCCGCGCCTCCTTCGCGACGACCTCCTTCTTTTCGCCAAACTCCTGAACGTCTGACGCAACTGCCCAGACTAGGCTGTACAACACCTTCTGTTGCGGCAGCCTACGTCAGAACAAAGCTATCAGGAAGGCTGCTCGCACCGGGCACTCGCGAGAGCTCAACGCCCAGTCAGTAGAATATGGCGTAGCACTGATCGCTACCCGAGTTATTTTCCAAAAGAGCGAGGCTTTTCTTGATGCGCAGGACGACTACCCACGAGGCGAGTGCCACGGTGGAATTCTTTCACGCCTGGATTCGATTTGCTGGAACCCTAGGTCGCTAGCTTCGATGAAGCAGATGTACGTACCAATAGTGCCCGCCTCGACTGCCCCAATTAGGTATGACAACCCAAGCGCAGCGTACCACACGGCCTTTACCAGACGAGTGTACCCCCATTGCCACAGATGTTCGAGCCAGCCAACGGGAAAATACACGGCGAACGAGAACGGCAGGATCGCCATGCCTAGAGACACTAGTTGAGCGCCCAGTAATTTCATGATCTCTCCCTCCGAATCAGCGAATTGAGAAGTCATGATAATGTGCGCTCTGTGGCTGTGAATAAACTCAATGACAAACAGAGCTGTCTGTAGTCGAATGCCCTTCGATCATTATGCTCCGAGCCCACCGACAACGCACAATGAGGCTTGAGAGAACGGTAGATGAGGGCAGAGAGTAAAGAGGACCGCGGCATCCTTACGGGGAGTCCCGGTCCTCTCGGAAGTTGCTCTAGTGGCGTACTACATCCATCACCACGTCCACCAGGTGCCGCCGTTCCACTGGCTCTGGTCTATGGTGAGGCCCTGGTCTATGGAGGCGTCTGCCGCGCTGCCCAGGCCGCTCGCCGTCGACGTCGCGTCGCCCCTGTTGACCTGCAGGGCGGTCGCGGCCTGCGTCTGGGAGGCGTCTACGAACTGGAAGTCCACGTCCCCGCCTATGGCCGTGTCCGCGAAAGCCGGGGAGGCCGCCGCGAGCATCAACGCCACCATTGTCCCTATGACCAGTACTCTCCTCATCTTCTTCGCCCCTTTCTCTGGGCCGTTGTACCGTCGGCAGTACTACGCTCTCTGGGGAGATGCTGGATCACTGGGCTTGCGTATTTTCTCGTGCGAGCGTGAAGAGACCGCACCCCCTCGAGGACGCGCCGGTCCGGATGGACCCCTCGGCGCCGTTTTTGAGCCAGAATGACGTCTTGTATGTCGGTAACGGGGCGTGAGGGACACACGAGCATGAGGACCGGCGCGGGAACTGTCGGTCTTCGCTAAACTGCCAGGGGTATAGCAGGTGCGAACGAGAGGGGAGACCTTGGAGGAAGGCGGAAGGATCATCGTGGTCTCGAACAGGGGACCCGTGACGTTCTCCCGCGGCGAGTCGGGCGAGCGCGAGCACTCCAGGGGAGCCGGCGGCCTCGTCACGGCCCTGAACGCCGTCGTCCGCCGCGCCGAGAACGCAGTCTGGATCGCCTCGGCCCAGAGTGAGGAGGACCTCGCCGTCGCGAAGGAGCCTGCGCCTTACGAGGTCGAGGACCTGCGCATCAGGCTCGTCGAGCACGACCCTAAGTCCTACGACCTGATGTACAACGTGCTCGCCAACCCGCTCCTCTGGTTCGTGCAGCACGGGCTCTACGACCTCCCCTATTCGCCTGCGCTCGGGGAGGAGACGAGGAGGGCCTGGGAGGAGGGCTACGTCCCCGTCAACCGCAACTTCGCCGAGGCCGTGGTCGAGACCGCCGCGGGCGAGGAGTCGCCCACGGTCCTCCTCCATGACTACCAGCTCTACATGGCCCCGCTCTTCGTCCGCGAGCGCCTCGGCGGGGACGTCTTCATCTCCCTCTTCGTCCACATCCCCTGGCCCGAGCCCGACCTGTGGCGCGTCCTGCCCGGCTACGTCAGGGAGGGTGTGCTCGAGAGCCTCCTCGCCGCAGACGTCGTCGCCTTCCACACCCGCCGCTACGCACGCGCCTTCGCCGAGACGGCCGCCGCCGTCCTCGGCGCCGAGGTTGGTGACGGTGTGGTCCGCTACAGAGGACGCGAGGTGTGGGTGCGGGAGTACCCTATCTCCATAGACCCGGAGGAGTTCGAGGAGCTTGCAGGGAGCGAGGCCGTGCTCGAACAGGAGAAGTACGTCAAGGGTCTGCCGGGCAAGCTCCTCCTGCGCGTGGACCGCACGGACCTCTCGAAGAACGTCGTCAGAGGCTTCGCGGCCTACGGGCGTATGCTGGAGCGCCACCCCGAGATGAAGGGCGAGGTAACCTTCCTCGCCCAGCTCCAACCCTCCCGCACCGACGTACCCGAGTACGCGGAATATATGGAGGCCGTGGGGAGGACGGCCGAGGAGGTCAACGAGAGGCACGGCACGGACTCGTGGAGGCCCGTCGAGCTCTTTATGGAGGATAACTTCCCCCGTTCCGTCGCTGCCTACAAGAACTTCGACGTCCTGCTCGTAAACGCCGTGCGCGACGGCATGAACCTCGTCGCCAAGGAGTCTGCCGTCATCAACGAGAAGAATGGCGTCCTGGTCCTCTCCGAGAACGCTGGCGCCCACGAGGAGCTCGGGGAGCACGCCCTGACCGTCAACCCCTTCGACGTGGACGAGCAGGCCGACGCCATACACGCCGCGCTCACCATGCCCGAAGCCGAACGCGAGCGCCGGGCCAAGGCGCTGCGGGACACCGTAAAGTCCAACACCATAGAAGACTGGGTCGAGGCCCAGATAGAGGATATAGAGTCGTATCGGGAGCGGCACGGGTAGGGATGATGCGAGTCTTCTTGATCGTCGCCGCCGTGCTAATAGGACTCGCGAACGCGACCCTCTACAGTTTGATCGGCAACAACACCTTCGACAACCTCTTCGATTGGCAGTTCGATCCTTTGCCCCTCTACATGATGTATGTGCTCTGCTCGGTCTTCGTGGGGCTCCTGGTTGCAGGCGGCGTCCTGAGGTTCGGGGAGAACGTTCTTCAGGAGAGCTTCTTCGCGCGTTATGGCTTGATGGTGCTTACCATCTGCATCGGGGGGGCGATCCTGGCCGTCTACCTGACCACAGTTACGTTCCTCTTCGACGACAGAGCTTACGTGCCGAGACGGATCTCCGAGGTTACTTACACGCTCGCGATGGTCACCGTACCAGGCGCGATCCTGGGTGCGGTAGAGGGCGTGGTACTAGCCTTTCCCCTGGCCTGGCTCCTCGGCCTCTTCATAAAGCGGAACTAGTCTTCACCCAGAAGCGCCCTTAGCACCTCGCCGACGCCGTCGACGCCGTCGACTACGATGTCCGCCTCGGTCTCGATCTCCGGCGGGCCTTCGTCGCTCGCCACGCCGACGCGCAGCACCTCCCTGAGCGCTCCTTCCTCGCGCAGCTTCTCGAGCTCGCGGAAAGCGTCGAGGTCCGTGGTGTCGTCGCCGATGAACATGGCTCTCTCGGGGTGGTACTCCTCGACCAGGGTGCGCACCGCCGTGCCCTTGTCCGCCTTGATGGGTGGACGCGCCTCGACGACGCCGCGTCCGACCGTGATCCTCAAGCCCAGCCGTTCCCCTTCGCGCTTCACGAACTCCACGGACCGCTCGCCGACCTCACGCGGCGCGTTGCGGTAGTGGATCGAGGCCGTTATACCCTTCTCCTCGATGAGGGCGCCTTCGGGGGCGAGCTCCCCCTTGGCGAGCCGCTCTAGCTCCTGGATCTTCTCCAGGTAAGGCAGGGCCTCCGGGATCACCTCCACCTCACCCTCGCGCAGGATCTCGAAGCCGTGGTTGCCGAAGTACACGACCTCTTCGAGCCCGATGAGGTCGAAGGCGTCCTCGGTCTTCCGCCCGCTGATACCGGCCACCAAAAGGTATCTCTCGCTCAACCGCCTCAGCAAGTCCCTGAGTTCCTCGGAGACCTCGGACATATCGGGTGTAGGCACGATCGGGGAGAGCGTCCCGTCTATGTCCGTGAGCACGGCCACCGAAGAGGGCTCCTCCCCCCAGGCCCTCAGACGCTCCCAGGCCTCTCTAGCGTCTGGCATGATCTATCCCGGAGACGGGCCGCCCGCAGACCAAAGAGAAGATATGGCGGCCTCTACGGAGGGTCGGTGAATCCAAATTCTTCTACTTGGGGCTGAGTCAGGTCTACATATCGTTCTGGCGGCCCTGGGCACGGGCGCGGATGTCCTCGGGGTCGATCTCCCCGTCGAGGTACTTGCCTATGAAATAACCGATTATGCCGAAGAGCACGACGACGAGGGTCTCCGTGAAGCCGATCAGGTACATCGAGAACAGTACGAGTGCCCCGATCACGGCGCCCCACTGTTTGTTGGTCCAGGTGGCCATCTCCTACCTTCCTTTCACTAAGAAGCGGTGCCTCTTACCGTGACTTCGACGTCCTTTACGGGCACGCCCTGATCTTCGAGCACCCTCCGGATGTTCTCCCTGGCGCGCGCCGCGAGTTCTGTGTAGTTCTCCGATGGAGGCACCCTTATCCCCGTGAACACATCGTAGGAGGGCTCGTCTGAGGCGAGCGAGACGGAGGGGGATTCTGCGCCTACCTCCCTCGCCGCGCTCTCTGCGAGGGTCTTCACCGCGTTGGCCGTGATGACGGTCTCCCTGCCTGGCGTGTCATCCATCACCGTGCTCCTCGAGACCCTGCGCCCGAAGGTGAGCTCCCTGAGCAGCAAAAGCAGCGCTATGAGCGCGACGAGCACGCCGATGACTGCGATCACGACCCGCGCTCCCGTCGTGAGGGCGGAGGCCGAGAACCCGTCGAGGGCCCCGATCAGGGCCCTGTACCCGGTGTACTGGGCTACGACATCAGAAGGGATGACCCCGAAGCACACGAGCAGCAGCAAGACGGGGACCACGAGGAGCAGCAGGGCTACTATCAGGAGGATGATGCGGTTGAAAGCGTTCACTGTACCCTCGTCTTCGTCTCTCTCGGGTCGGCTTCGACGAGCTTGACGTTGAGCTTGCTCACGGGCAGCCCCCTCTCGGAGAGGTATTCCTGTACCGTAGTGCGCAGCCTCGACCTGATGGTCCCAAGGTCGTCGCCCCTTCTCACCCTGGCTTCGAGGTCTACCTGGGCACCGGGGCTGCGCTTGGCCTTCGCGTTGACCGAGGAGCCGAGGACGCCTGGGACCTGCTCTGCAACCGTCGAGATCTCCCCCTCTACCACCCCGCGGGTGACGTAGGTGCCCTTCCCCATGCGCACGCGCCTCGGGGCCGGGGGCTTGAGCTCGGCGATAAACCAGATCAGGCCGAGTATCGCCAGGAGGATCAGGATGATGATGGTGACGATGGAGAGGCCGCCGCTCTCGACGCCCTTGAAGAAGTCCTTGAGGCCGCGGGCGAAGTTGGAGATGGGTAGCGAGCCTAGGCTGTGGCCGAACAGGTCGAAGCTGTAGACCATCATGTAGAGGCCGAGCACGAAGAGGCCGGCGAAGACCAGGATCATTACTATTCTGTTAAAGATTCTCATCTTCGCCCACCTCGAGGTCATCGACTACCACCGTGGTCTTGCGTCCGCCGACCTCGGGTGCCACGCGCTCCCTTATGCTCTCGGCGATCTCTGGTATCGGCGTGGGCAACGGGTAGCGGACGACGATGTGGATCTCCAGGTCTTCGGGGCCAACGACCACCCCCGAGACCTTCTCACTGCCCTCGTAGGTCGCGGCTTCGACGTAGCGCCCGCGCCCCATGGAGTGGACCCCTTCGGTGGCGAGGGCCGCGACCGACGCGGCCCTCGCGAGTTGAATTCCGTCTGCCAAAATATAAGCCTAGCTCTCGACCGCTTCTACTGGACCCTCTGCTGTTCCTGGGCCTCCTGCTCGCGACGCTGCTGCTCGAGCTGGCGCTGCCGCTCCTGCTCGGCCTCCTGCTGCGGGAAGAAGATGTTGGAGACCGTTATGTTGACCTCGGTTACCCTGAGGCCCACCAGGCTCTCTACCCGGTTGGCCACGTTGCGCCGCACGGCCTCGGCGAGCTGGGGTATCGACTTGCCGTACTCCGCCGTGAGCGTCAGGTCGATGGCGGCCTCCTCCTGGCCCACCTCGACGGAGACCCCCTGGGTCTGGCTTCCGCTGCTACCGCCCGTGATGCTCCCGAGGATGCCGCTCACGGCCTGGGAGCCGCCGCTGCCCATCCTGATGCCGTCGACTTCTTGGGCCGCGATGCCGGCGATCTTCGAGACAACGCTGTCTGAGATGCTCGTAGAGCCGCGCTCCGTCTGTAGTGGGCTACCACCGCTCTGCTGAGAACTCCCCTCGCTCATGCTTCTCCTTTCTCCTATGTGTTCGGTCGTCTGGTGTCAGCTATACCGCCCGGCGTGTGATCAACCGGTAGATCGCCAGCAGGACTATCGCACCCAGGGTCGCTATGAGAATTGACCCGAGGCTAATATGCGTTATCTCCGGTCCTCCAAAGAGACTCTGGACGATGAAACCGCCGACAAACGCCCCCGCTACGCCGATCAGGATAGTGATTATGATTCCCCCGGGGTCCGGCCCTGGCATAACCCACTTGGCCAGCACGCCGGCTATGAGCCCGATCACTATCAACGCTACTATGCCTATGCGCTTCCACCTCCCCCACGTCCACTACTTGCTCCCACCGGACGACACCTGCAAGCGCAATATAACAGATGCCGTACGTCACGCTACTATTGCCCGTTTTACCCCCTGCTCTGCCCGCATAAACACCCTCGGGCGTATAGGTTAGGGTCCCGTTCGGGCTCCTTCAGGAGAAGAGGCTCTGCAGAGCGGGCCACACGAAGGCCAGCGCGAAGAGCACGGCGGCGCCGTAGAGCAGCGGATGCACCTCCCCTGGCTTACTGCGGGCGAGCTTGATCAGGACGTAGGAGATGAAGCCGAAGCCTATGCCGTAGGAGATGTTGAAGGTCAGCGGCAACGTCAGGATGGTCAGGAAGGCGGGGATGGACTCGTCGAAACGCTCCCAGGGGATTAGCCTGACGGCCGTCATCATCAAGAAGCCGACGACTATCAGAGCGGGGGCCGTCACGGGTGAGACGAAGAGAGGGTCGTTCCCTCCCGCCGGATTCGGTATCGGGAGCGAGCCGCCGAAGACGGAGATCAGGGGTGAGAAGGGCAGCGCGAGCAGGAATAGGAGCCCGACGATCACGCTGGTCAGGCCCGTCCTTCCTCCTTCGGCGACGCCAGACCCGCTCTCTATGTAGCTCGTTACGGAGCTCGCGCCCATGCTGCCGCCGAGGACCGCCGCAAGCGAGTCCACGAGCAGGATGCGCTTGGCCTGCGGCACCCTGCCGTCTTTATCGAGGAGCTTCCCCTCCTGGGCGACGGCGAACATGGTTCCCATCGTGTCGAAGAAGTCAGTCATGAAAAGGGCGAAGATCACGGGCAAGAGCGAGAGCTTGAGTACCTGCGGCACGGCGAGCACCCCGCCCCCGACGGTCGATGTGTCGAAGCTGAAGTCGACTACCCCTTTAGGCAGCGGCACGACCCCGAAGATCATACCGACGATCCCCGTTATGGCGATCCCGAGCAGTATGCCGCCCCTCACGCCGCGCGCCACGAGCGCGAGCGTGACTATGAGCCCGAAGGCCGCGAGCAATACGGGACCCTGCGTGAGGTCGCCTAGGGCCACGTAGGTGTCGGGGTTGGGCACGACGAGCCCGGCGTTCTTGAGCCCTATGAACGCGATAAACAACCCTATGCCTACTGCGATCGCGAACTTGAGCGAGAGGGGGATGGCGTTGAGCACGGCCTCGCGCAGGTTGGTCAGCACGAGCACCGTGACGAGCACACCCTCGACCACGATGACCGCCATCGCCTGCTGCCAGCTCAGCCCCTGGCCCAGGATGAGGGTGAAGGCTACTATAGCGTTCAACCCGAGCCCCGATGCGAGGGCCAGCGGGAAGTTCGCCACAAGGCCCATCGCGATGCACGCGACCGCAGCCGCAACGCACGTCGCGAAGAATACGCCAGAGACGGGAAGCTCCGTGCCCTGGGTGCCCAGGATAGCCGGGTTAACGAAGACTATGTAGGCCATCGTCATAAAGGTGGTCAGCCCCGCGACCACCTCCGTCCTTAGGTTCGTCCCCCGCTCGGAGAATCTGAAGAAGGTGCCCAAAGTCTCGATCTCCCCTCTGCCTGCCTATGTGCACGAGCAATATAGCAGGAGAAGGCATCAGGTTTCAGCATCGCAGCTGGTCAGCACGCCGTCTTCGACGGCTTCCAGCAAGATCGTGGCGAGCCGTTACCCGAAGCGTCGGATGGACCGTTCTGCGGAAGCGTTACCAGCAGGTGGAAGCTGACAAGCTGAAATGCCGACGAGCGAAGGCCTAAAAGGCCTGAGCGTGCTGAGAGCCTCCGAAGGAGGCGTGCGGGCTCTAGCCGCAGGCTAGAGCCCTAAAAACGGCTTGTTCTTCTTCCAGACCAGCCAGGCCACGGAGAGTAGCCAGAGGCCGATTATGGCCGAGTATGCGGGGAAGATCTTGCGCAGGTACTCGGGCGTCTCGCCCGTATTGATGACGGGGATGCTCTCGTCTCGCGGGAGGGCGGCGTTCTTGAGGCCCTCCTGGGTCGTGTTGTGGAAGATGACGGTCCCGACGGTCTCAAGCTTGCCCCTCCAGACGCGGTTGCTCTTAAGGTCTTTGGGGAGGCCCTGCGTGGTCTGTATGAGGAGGTTGTCGCCCGTCTCATTGAGCCGGAAGTAGAAGTAGCTCGTCTCGTAGCGCGAGACGATCGCTATCTTCGACCCGGGGCGCCCGACCGTCTCGGGCGTGACTTTGCCGACGTCGGGTGAGCCGCTGATCTCGACGTAGTCTCCTACCTGTGTGCCCGCCGGCAACTTGCCGGCTCTGATCTGCTCTGCGCTAAGCACCGTGGGCTTGCCCTCGAGGCCGTAGGAGAAGTTGGCGGCGACGGTCGATGCGGCGAAGGAGAAGACGATAACGGTAAACAGGCGCATGAGCAGCCACGGGTTGCGCCTGAGCCAGGACCCGAGCCCCCGCTGTTCGTAGTGGCCGTCTTCCCTTCCGTCCGAGAGCGGTCTCTTGTCCCTGGTGTCCACGTACGCAGTGTACCCGAGCAGGTCAGACGCGGAGTGCATAAAGTTTCACATCCCCGACCGATTGTGAAAGAGATTTCCGCGGGGCCCGGGGAACGGTCTAGTATGCAGGGACTCGACAATGTATGCTGTTGTGCGGCTGAAGGCCCGTGTATGGCAGGCTTGGAGGTTAGCGTTTTGGCGGAAGGGGTAGCGGAGCAGGGCTCCTGGTACACCGTCGTAGGGGTGATAGACGACGGGACCGGGCTTAACCAGGCCGTTACGGAGATCAGGGATCTCGGCGTAGAGAGGGACGATCTGACGGTCGTCCTCAAGCGCGTGGACGAGAGCGAGCCCGAGCCGTTCCCCGAGGGCACGCGCTACATCGTGGTGCCGGCCGACAGGCGCGGGCTGGAGGTACCTCTGGGCTTCGCCATCGCCTTCATAATCTTCGGCATCTTCTTCGCCATCACGACGCCGGCCATCGGGATACCCACCCTCATGGTCTTCCTCTCGCTGGCGATCATACTCTTCGCCGCCACGCTCACGCGGGTCGGGGTCAACCCCATACTCATGGAGATGGAGGCGCCACAGGAGGAGGCGGACGCGTGGAACGACCAGTTCGAGTTCGGGAAGGTGCTCCTCTTCGCCTCGACGCGCGAGCGTCGGCTCCTGCGTCCGGTGCGCGAGGCCATTCAGCGCGCGGGCGGGACGTACTACATAGTTGACCGGCGGCTGGAGCCCAGGGCCGTCCACCAGGCGACCCTGCACCGCTCGGGAGGACGCAGGGTGGACGAATCGGTCCTGGAGAGATCCGGGGAAGCCTAGAAGGAGTTTTGAGCGTGGGCATAGCAACTACTTCGGGCCTGCACTTCCTGGCACAGGCTGACCTCTCCGACGCCTTCTCGGTCATTGGTGGCTCGCGCTTTATCGTGGGCCTCACGATGCTCATCCACATGTTCTGGGCCGAGATGTTCGTCGGCTTCGCCCTCGCGGCGCCCGTGTTGCAGGCGTGGGGGGCGCGCACGGGGAGCCCCAGGATGGACCGCCTCGCCCACTCCCTGGCCCGCTTCAACGTGCTCACCTTCTCGACGGGGGCGACCTTCGCCGTACTGTTCGTGGTGCTGCTCGTCGGCCTCTACCCGCGGGTGACGACCTCGCTCTTCACGCACTTCTTCTATGCTGTCGCCATCGCCATGCTCTCCATGCTCCTCGCGCTCTGGGGGATGTACTCCTACTACTACAAGTGGGACCGCTACAGCGTGCTCAACAAGAAGCGGCACATCGCGCTGGGAACCACGATGGGCGTCTTCATCTGGGTCTGGATGGTCATCATGACGGGGATAGATACCTACATGGTCACCGGCGGACCCGGCGTCAAGCCCCTCTCCGGCTCGACCATCGAGAACTTCGGCACGGCGATACAGGGAATCTTCAATCCTATGTTCACGGAGCTAGTACTCCACAGGACCTTCGCCAACCTCTCGTGGCCGGCCTTCGCCGTCGCAGCGTGGGCTTCTTTCATGTACGTCCGCTCGAAGACCGCGGAGGACAGGGCTTTCTACGACTGGAGCAGCTCGGTCGGCCTTACCTGGGGCGTCGGGTTCCTCATGCTCCAGCCGCTGGTAGGCTTCACGATAGTCTACGCTCTGAAGCTCTCCCAGCCGGCCAATCCCACCTCTCCCGCCGCGGGCGGGGCCTACGAGCGGCTCACCTCTGGGGACACCTCGAACCTGTTGTTGATAAATTTGATCCTGGTCGTCGTGCTCGTAGTCCTCTCCAACGCGGCGATGTACTTCGGGGCAGAGAGGCATCCTGACCATGCAGGACGGGTGCCTATACGCTTCTTCGGGCTCGTCGCAGCGGTGGCCGGGATCTACTCGATCTCGCCGCTCGCGGACTTCCCCTACGGGTCGCCTCTCTTCTTCCTGCGTTACATAGCGCTGCTCGTGATGGTGCTGGCCACGCTCGGGGCGTTCATAACGTACCTGCGCGGCAGGCTGCGCTTCAGGTATGGCAGCCCCGGCAGGAGTTACAGGATCGTGCTGATGGCGGCCGGGGTCGTCGCCGCGGTGATCGCGCTGAACATGGGGTTCATGAAGTCCAATTCGAGGGTCCCTTACACGGTATATAATCAGCCTGGTTACACGGTGCAACCAAGTCCCCCGCCGACCGGGTTCGGCAGGTGAGCATCGAGTCTCGGGGACTCTAGAAGGGACAGAGCGTGGCGGAGCTACAGAAGGATCCCATAACCCGGAGTGACTTCCTCGGCTTCGGCGTGATGGGGGCCATAGTCGGGGCCATACTGACCATCCCCCCCGTCGCTTTCGTCCTCAGCCCGATCATCAAGACCGACGTGCTAGGCGAGTCGGACGTGGGGACGGGCTGGGTGGAGGTCGGTCCCGTCTCGAAGGTCCCTGCTGAGGAGCCTACCCACTTCGTGGTCAGTTTCCCCATTCAGCAGGTCTACGGGACGAAGGCCGTAGAGAACCCGAACGTCCAGGATCCGAACGAGAAGTTCACGCTCAGGAACGCCATCTGGCTCTCGTGGAAGGCCCCTATCAAGGAGCAGGGCAGGCAGGGCTCGAACGGCGACATAATCGGGAAGCCGGAGCGGCCGAAGATACTGGACCAGAAGAGCTCGGGGTTCACGGAGTCGGAGCGCAAGGAGATCATGAGCAAGCTCAACGTGCTCTCCAACTCCTGCGCGCACCTCGGGTGTCCCGTGCGGTGGAACGAGGAGAAGCAGCTCTACCTCTGCCCCTGCCACGGCGGGCTCTACGACATCAACGGGGGCTGGGTCGGGGGGCCGCCGCCGCGCGGTATGTACCGCTACACAGACGCCGAGGTCAGGGAGGACGGCAAGCTCTACGTCAAGCACAAGTTCAACATCGAGCCAGGCCTGAACAAGCAACACCCCTACGTGGTCTAGGAGAGGGAACATGATCGGCAGGATTAGGACCCAGACATCGGAGGCGAGTCAGTTCCTCGTCGACTGGATGGAGCACCGGACGGGGATAGTAACGATGCTCGAGCACTTCCTCTACGAGCCCGTCCCTAAAAGGGGCGCCTGGCTCTACACTCTGGGCAGCGCGGTGCTCTTCACGATAACGCTGCAGTTCCTCACGGGCATCCTCTTGCTCTTCTACTACGTGCCGACGACCGACCACGCGTGGAACTCGGTCAGCTACATCATGAACGACGCCTACTTCGGCCAGCTCATCCGCGGCATCCACTACTGGTCGGCGAACTTCCTGATGGCGTTTATCGGGCTGCACATGGGCCAGGTCTTCTTCTCGGGCGGCTACAAGGCACCGAGGGAGCTCAACTGGGTAGTCGGCGTGATCCTGCTGCTGCTCGTCATCGGGCTGGCCTTCACGGGGTACCTCCTCAGGTGGGACCAGGACGGCTTCTGGGCCTCCGTTGTCGGGATGAAGATAGGCTCCTACTCGCCATTCGTCGGGGGATACGTGGTCCACTTCCTGCTCGGGGGGGACGCCGTGGGGCCTGCGACGCTCAGTCGCTTCTTCGCCATCCACGTCTGGCTACTCCCCGCCGCGATAGCGCCCCTTATAGGCGCGCACCTCTATCTGCTCAGGCGTCACGGGGTCTTCGGCAGCGAGTTCGAGTACACGGACCGTCTCGCGAAGCTGCACGAGCGCCAGCGCATGGAGGAGTACGCCCGCTACGAGACGGTCGAGGAAGACGAAGGGGAGCCCTACGTGGGACGCCGAGATCGCGCGGACAGGGAAGGTTACGAGGAAGAGTAACAGCTTTTACCGAGAGGACGGACGTACCACTGGTACGATTGGGGCACGGGACATAAAGAGAGAGGTGTAGAAAGTGTACGCTCCGGCGACTGGCAAGGCCAAACCGGTTGAAGAAGAGGTAATCACCGAAGAGAACGTGTTCGAGCGTCCCGACGAGACCATAGCGTTCTTCCCCGGGCAGGTCTTGAAGGACGGCTACGTCAGCACGTTTATACTCATCGCCTGCGTCGTGCTCTCCTACGCGGCCCCTGCGCCCTTGACCGCGCCGGCGAACACGGCGACGGTCACCTACGTGCCCCGTCCGGAGTGGTTCTTCTTCTTCTACGAGCAGATGCTCATGTTCTTCCCCGGGTACGCCCTGATCTCCTTCGGGGCCGTCGTTGTGCCGACGATCTTCATAGGGCTCCTCTTCGCCGTACCGTGGCTGGACCGGAGCCCACAGCACTACAACGCCATCAGCAGGCCCTTCGCCTCGGTCGTAGGTGTCCTCGTTGTCATAGTAATCGTCCTGAACATGCTGCTTGCGGTTAGCCGGATAATGAACTTCCCAACGAGCTAGAGGAGACCGAGCGGTGCCCATAGGCAACCTTGACGTACCCGTAATCGGCAAGAACGTCGTTATCGCCGTTCTAGTCCAGACGCACATCCTCTTTGCGACCTTCATCATCGGGGCTGTCCTGATAGCCGCGACGAGCGAGTACCTCGGGCTCGTGACCAAGCAGAACAACTACGAGCGTTTCGCCAGGAACCTGGCGCGCTTCGTCGTCCTCCTGTTCGCCTCAGGTGCTGCCCTGGCGATCACGTTCGTGCTCGCCCTGGTTACGCTCTTCCCCGTCTTCTTCTCTATCCTCCAGAACATCTTCTTCTGGGTGTTCCTCGTCGAGGCCTTCATGTTCCTGGGCCAGATCATCATCGTCTACGCCTGGTACAACGTGTGGGATAAGCTCGCCTACCGCAAGAGCCTGCACGTCGTCTTCGGCTTTATTGCAGGCTTCCTCGGGCTGATGGCGATGACGATGATCGACTCCGTGGCCTCCTTCATGCTCACCCCTGCGGAGGTCACCTCCCAGGCCGACCTGGTGGCGAGGAGCTTCCTCAACCAGACGATGGTGCCGCTGAACATGCACCGCTTTATCGGGAACTTCTCCTACGTGGGGTTCCTCGTGGCCGGCTGGGCAGGGTGGCGTTACCTGAGGACGACGCGCGAGGACGACAGGGAGTACTACGACTGGATGGGGCACTACGGCCTCCTCTGGGGCTTCGGGTTCCTGATCATGCAGCCGGTCATAGGTTACGGTTACCTGAAGGGCATCAGGGAGACCTCGCCCGACGCGTTCAACACCATCATGCTCGGCGACAAGTCCTGGGTCTTCAACCTGCTCGTAACCTGGATCGCCGTCATGAGCATCGCCTCGACGGCCTACTTCGTACACAAGCTGCGCTTCGCCATAAAACCGATGGAGACTCTGCGCAAGCTCGCCGTCGGCGCTCTAGGCTTTACCGCGCTCTTCACGGTGCTCACCATGATCCCCGCCAACGCGAGCCTCGTACCCCAGATCGGTCTGGTCTTCGGGCAGGGTGAGGGGACGCAGATACCGCTTGGGAGCATGTACCCCTGGAAGTACATAGGCCTGATCGGGCTCATGCTCGTCGGCTTCTTCGTGGTTGCCATCTACCTGAAGGCTGCGGCGACGGGCTTCCATTGGGGACGGGCGAGCCGGTGGAGCCAGTTCGCGCTCATGGCCTGCGCCGTGACCGTGGTGCTCACCATGATGACGATGGGCTACACGCGCGAGACCGCCCGCAGGGTGGACAACGAGCCCGCCTACCTCATCCACTGGTGTGTTACGCTTGACCAGAAGGTCGTGAGCGATAAGTGCCCCACCAAGCCCCTTACAGAAGGAGTGAGGAAATGACGCAGCTGGCGCTGCTCCTGCAGCAGGGGAGCACGGGGAACCCTACGGCTGAGGGGATCTTTCACTTCTTCGTCGGCTTCGTCCTCATCCTCACGCTCTACTGCTCCTTCCTCGGGTTCACGTACTGGATCAGCAAGGACGAGTAATAGAGCTAGTCAGCACGCCGCCTATCGGCGGCTCTCAGCACGTCAGCTAGTCAGCTTCCCGTCGAACAGCACCGCTCCCGCCCGGAGAGGAACCTCTACGGCGGGGGCGTACTCTTGCGGCAAGCAGCCGCTACATCCACCCTTGCTGACAGGCTGAAAGCCTCCGACCAGAGGGAGGAGGCGTGCTTAGATGCTAGCTTGGTTGTTCTGTCGGGCGGATCACGACCTCGTTGACGCCCTCGCGGCGAGAACGACGTTGCATCCCTCCCTGGCGAGCAGGCGTGCCGGGGCCTCCTCGATGCCGCTGGAGGTCCCGGTTACGACGGCCATCTTGCCGGTCAGGACTCTCCCTTAAGCGCTTCGAGCTGTTCCAGGCGGATGATGTGGCCGCTCAGGCGTCGTGCTGCGGGGGTGCAGAGGTAGCTTATTAGCTCCGCGGGCTCCTCGGGAGGGCGGAGCATCCCGAAGTCTCTGTAGCCGTGGAACATGCGGTGGAGTTGTTTGCCGATCAACTCCTGTCCGAAGCTCCGCGACTCCTCCTGCATCCTGGTGTCTATGACGCCGGGGTAGACGCCGGTTACGGCTATGCCGTAGGGCGCCCCTTCGAGGGCGAGGACGCGGGTGAGCTGGTCGAGGGCGGCCTTCGAGGCCCCGTAGGCTGCCATCCCCGCAACCGGGTGCCTGGCGGCGGCGCTGGAGACGTTCACTATGCGTCCCCAGTTCGCAGAGGCCATGTCAGGCAGGGCCTCTCTTGCGCAGAGGAAGGCCCCCGTCACGTTCACGTCGAAGACGCGTCGCCACCCTTCAGGCTGCATGGCGGCGACGGGGAGAGGGACACCGGGCGTGCCAGCGTTGTTCACGAGGATCGTCACGTTGCCGAGTTCGGAGCGCACCCGCTCGAAGCAGGACGAGACCGAGTCCTCGTCGGTCACCTCCAGGCGCACGGGGAGGGCGGTGCCGCCGCGGGAGGAGATCGTGCGCGCCACCGAGTAGATCTCCTCCTCAGTGCGGGCGGCGAGGGCGACGGCGGCGCCCTCGCTCGCGAGGAGCCTGGCCGTCGCAGCCCCGATACCACGGCCCGCGCCGGTTACGAGCGCGACGCGACCGGCGTGTATCCCGCCTTCCGTCATCTCCGGTAGGGGGGAGAGACGTATGTTGGCTGAGATCGCATCTTCCACCCCCGGGCTAGGACGTTTCTTCTAGCTTACCCCACCTCCGGGCCAGCGGCAGGTGAAGGGCGAGCGGGCCCCCTGCGAGGTGAGATAGAATTCTCTCAAAGAGGGAAGGAGTGCACGCTTTGTCAGACATACCCCTTTTCCCGCTCAACGTGGTACTGATGCCTGGCGCTCCGTTGCCGCTGCA
>CADDZK010000025.1 GCA_902812425.1 Actinomycetota bacterium | reverse complement strand
CAGGCCTCGAAGAGGTCCTCCTCCCAAGGGGCATACAGGCCGACGCCCTGACCCGCAAGTCAGGCGGCGGTGCACCGCTCCTCAAGGGTATAGCGCGCAGGATCTCCCACGACGCCGCGGCGTGGGGCGCGTTCCGTACCGCCGTCCAGGAGCAGATCCCACCCGAGACCTTCGAGGCCCTCGAAGGCTTCTCCGCGGAGAACCTGGAGGAGCTAACGCGGGCCCACACCACCGAGAGCCTGCTGCTCGCGGCCCTGAGCGCCGAGGAGGAACCTGCGGAAGGCGTCGTCGAGACGCTGATAGAAGCCTGGCGGGAGGAGAGGGGCGAGGCCGAAAAAAGGGCCTCCGAGGACGCGCACGTCAGGGCCCTCGAATCCGAGCTGGAGCGCCTGAAGCAGGAGAATGAGCGGCTCTCTTTCGCATCGAGGGCAGCCAAGGAGAGGGCCGCCGCCCTCGCCGAAGAGGTCGAGGTTCTGACGGGCGAGCGCACCGACACCTCCGAGCTGGTCAGGAAGGCTGAGGAGAGGGCCGCTTCGGCGCTGGATCTGCGGGGTCAGCTCGACGAGCGCATCGAGAACCTCGAGAAGCGGGGAGCCCAGCTCGAGCGGGCGCTCGAGGGCGAGCGCGCCGCCTACTCGAGGGCCGCCGAGCGCGTCGAGGAGTTGCACGATGAGCTGGGGCGCGTGGTCGAGGAGCGCGACAAGATAAAGAACGCCCTGCAGGACGCCCGCTTCACCGACAGGGGCTTCGGGGAACTGCTGGTGCGGGCTATCAAGAATGAGGTTGCGAGCCTGCCCACCTCGCTTGAGAGCACGGCGCAGGCTGCCCGCCTGCTCGAGTTCATGGGCAAGGTACTCCAGGCGCACGCTGACCTGCGGAGCCCGGCGGAGCCCCGGACCACGGAGGAAGACCCGGACGACTCGGACCCTTCTCCAGCGCGTCGGCAGGAAGAAGCGGTAGCTCCGGCGGCTAGCGTCCGCAGGGTCGGCGGCTACGCCAAGCCCCGCCCCACGCTCTCCTTTCGCGCCTTGGGAGGAGCCGGGGAGGTCGGTGGCAGCAGCCACCTCCTCGACTTCGGCAGGACGAAGATCCTGGTCGACGCCGGGATCAAACCAGACGGGCGCGGTCCGGTAACCCCGGACTTCGGCGGGCTCGATGGGATCGACGCCGCGGTCATAACGCACGCGCACCTGGACCACTGCGGGGCGCTGCCCCTGCTCGTGCGCGACAGGTCAAAGATGCCGATCTACTGTACCCCTCCCTCGGCGAAGCTCATAGTCAGCGCGCTCAACGACCACGCCGCGATGGGCGGCGGCCTCCCCGGCGGGGCCCCCATCCACGAGGTCCGCAAGCGGCTCGTCCCCGTACCATTCGGCAAGCCGCTCGAAATCGGGGACACCAAGATCACACTCACCGAGAGCGGCCACATCCTGGGGGCCGCGAGCGTCCTCTTCTCGTCGGGACCCGCGACCGTCTTCCACACCGGCGACATCTGCATGGAGGACCACTTCTCGATCCCTTCGGCCCGGCTTCCTGAGGTCAAGGACATAGACCTCCTCATCATGGAGGCCACGTTGGCCGACCAGAAGCCACAGCCCTTCTCCGAGTCCATAAGGACGATGGTCGAGGTCATAAACGAGACGACGCTGGAGCGGGGTGGGACGGTCTTGATTCCGACCTACGCCTTAGGTCAGGCACAGGAGATCATCCTCGGCATCAAGCACTACGGCAGGGAGTACGGCCTGGACAAGGACGTCTTCATCTACGTGGACGGCTCGGTGGTAACGACCTCGGAGAGGCTCTACGCCGAGCAGCTCGGCTACATGAAACCCTATCTGCAGCACAGCGACCCGCGTGAGATCTTCTTCTCCGAGAACATCAGGGCCGTCGCCAACGACGACAAGGCGCGCGAGCGTATCCTCTCGAACCCGTGCGCCATAATCGCCTCTCCCGTGACGATGCAGGGCGGGGCGAGCGCCTTCTACCGCAAGCGCCTGGAGAAGGATTCCAAGAACGCCGTGATCCTGCCCTCCAACGCGGCCTCCTCATACGGGACGCACCGCGCCGAGGGCGAGGAGGAGCAGTGGAGGGTCGAGCGGGTCAGCTTCGCGGCGCACTGCACCCAGGACGAGTTGCTGGGCATCACCGAGAAACTGAATCCCAGTCAGATCATCCTGATCCACGGCTCCCGGCGCCGCATAAGCGACCTGGCCTTCAGGCTCGCCCCTGAGCACAAGATCCACACCCCGACCGTCGGCGAGACCGTCCGCACCGTCCTGTAGTGTCACAGGAGCTGCCCGAGGTCATACGCTTGCGGGACGCCCGCGGCGAGCGCCCGGAGAACGCCGCCGGTATCGGAGAGTTCTGGTACGAACCCGAGGTCTGGACCCTCCCCCTCTCCCCTGACGCCCGCGTACTCTACGCCGGCCTCTGCTCTTTTGTAGGGCACGGGGAGATCAACCGCAAAGACCTCCGCAATACCCTGAAGGATCGCCCGGATAGGGAAATCTCCAGCGCCATCGATGCGCTGGTCCTTCACGACCTTCTCGTCCCCACGGACGGTGCCTACCCTGGATACGAGGTGCGCCCGGTAAGCGAGTTCAGGTGAAGGCGTGATCGAGGACACCAACCTCTCCCGGTTCCTTCACTTCTCACGGGAGGAGTGGAGCCGGCTGCGGGCGACGGCTCCGCTCACCTTGAGGGAGGAAGACTTAACGTCTCTTGAAGGCTTGGGCGAGAGGGTCTCCATGCAAGAAGTGGTCGAGGTCTATCTGCCCCTCTCGCGCCTCTTGAACCTCCACATAAGCGCGGCGCAGGCCCTCTACAACGTGACGGACGCCTTCCTCGGGAATCCTCCGGCGGCCAAGGTCCCCTACGTCCTTGGCATCGCTGGCAGCGTCGCCGTCGGCAAGAGCACGACGGCGCGGGTCCTGCGGTCCCTGCTCGCCCGCAGCCCCGACCACCCCGAGGTGGCCCTGGTCACCACGGACGGCTTCCTCTATCCGAACCGCGTCCTCAAGGAGCGCGGCCTGATGAAAAGAAAAGGCTTCCCCGAGAGCTACGATCTCAAGCGCCTCGTGCGCTTTATGGCCGACGTCAAGGCCGGCTACCCCGAGGTCTCAGCCCCGGTCTACTCGCACCTCGCCTACGACATACTCCCCGGTGAGAAGGAGTACGTCAGGCAGCCCGACGTACTGATCGTGGAGGGTCTCAACGTCCTGCAGACGCAGAACGGCCATCCGAAGGACGCGCCCCCCGTGTTCGTCTCCGACTTTTTCGATTTCTCGATCTACGTGGACGCCGAAGAAGCACACGTGAAGCGCTGGTTCTCCGAGCGCTTCCTGACGCTGCGGGACACCGTGTTCAGGGACGAGTCCTCCTACTTCCACCGCTACGCCCACCTCTCCACGGAGGAAGCGAGGCACGTGGCGGCCGGGATCTGGGCCGAAATCAACGGCGTTAACCTGCGGGAGAACATCGCCCCAACTAGGGAGCGCGCCCACCTGATCCTCAGGAAGGGCGAGGACCATCAGGTCCTTGGTGTGAGGCTGCGCAAGCTATGATAGAGCGATTTTCCTTCCCAAGGCAGCTAGTCAGCATTTCAGCCTCCCCACCTGTCCAGACTACGCGAGGCTCCGAATGAGAAACGGTTCGCACGATGCTTCACGAGCTTGCTGAAAGCCGCGGAGCGCCGTGCTGACTGGCTGAAATGCTCCTTTATCCCGGCCAACGCAGAGTCGTCGGTGCCCTCCTGCCCTCGAGGAGGTCCTTGAGCGTGTAGGGCTCGTCGGTCCAGCGCCTGCCCACTCCCCCTGTAAGGGAGGCGAGGTCGATGAGGCGTCCCAGTATCCTGAGGCAGAAGCCGTTCAACACCTCGTCGGGATCGTCGACCCTGCCGCGAGCCTTCGCCACGAAGAGCCCCTTGGTCTTCCACACGCCGTCCGCATAGACGGCGAAGATCTGGCAGGGCTCCTCTCCACCCTCCCCCGACCATCCGAGGATGCGGCCCGAGTAGCCGGACGGCTCCAGGCTGTAGCGGCTCAACTCCTCGTGCATGAGGTCCTCGTCTGTCTCGGCGGCGGCCCCAGGCACAACCCCGAAGGAGACGCCGGCCTCCGAGCCCGCCACGGCCCGCAGGTCGAACGCGCCGCCGGCGTAGGTGGTCGTTATCTCGAATCCGGCCTGCCGCCCGAGCACCGCCGTATACTCGAGCCCCGCGAAGAGGCGTTCTGAGAGACGACGGGCCGCAGCCTCGGCCTCCCCGATAAGTTCGAGCGAGCGGTCGGCCTCGCCGCGGTAGCGGCGCAGACGGGCGAGCGCGCTCTCCTCGAAGCCCAAAGGCCTAATCCTTCGCCCACGAGCGGAGCACGCGATCGGCCAGATGCGGGAAGAGCGTAACGCCGGCGACGAAGAGCCTGTCAGGGACACTCACGTAGACGTCGCGGGTTCCCTTCTCGGCGGCGTCCGCTATCTTCGTCGCGACCTTCTCGGGCGACACACCCTTAGGCCGCCAGCCGCGCTTCTCGTCCTTCGTGCGCCGCGAGTTCTCCCTGAAGGCCGTGCGGGTCGTCCCCGGATAGACGCTGGTTACGCTGACGCCCCGCTCTGCGACCTCGACCCTCAGAGCGTCTGAGAGTGCGTTGAGCGCGAACTTGCTCGCGCAGTAGGCGCCGACCTTGGGGATGGCCCGCCTGCCTACCACGGAAGAGACATTGATAATGCGTCCCCCACTCCCCATGCGCGGCAAGACGACCTGGATACAGTTGAGTGCCCCGATCACGTTGACCTCGAACACGTGCCGCACGTCCTCGGCCCGCACCTCGGGAATTCTCCCCGAGAGCCCGAGCCCGGCGTTGTTGACGAGCACGTCTATACGTCCGAACTCCCCGACGGACCTCTCGACCATCGCCTCGACGGAGGCCCTCTCAGAGACGTCGGTCTCGACGGCCAGCGCGAGGCCGCCGGAGGCAGAGATCTCCCGCCGCAGCGCTTCGAGCCTCTCGACGGCCCTCGCGGCTAGCACTACGGAAGCGCCGCGCGACGCCAGCTCCCTGGCCGTCGCCTCGCCTATGCCACTCGAAGCGCCGGTGACGACGGCCACCTTGCCTTTCAGGGTCTGCTCCATTAGATGAGCGTCTTATCGTCAGAGGGCCGGAGGCGGCCTCTCACCACGAGGGACGCCAGGGTGGGAAGTCGGGAGGGTCCTCAAGGCGCACGGAGATCTCGTAGAGCTCGCGGAATATCTCCATGATCTCCTGCTTGCGCCGCTCCTCGCGGGCGGTCAGCCGCTGCGATCGCTTCAGGTTCTCTAGCCAGCGCAGGCTCTGCGTCTTGCTGACCACTATCTTCCGTCCTTCCGTTCCTGGCGAGCCATATGGTACTTACCCCTCCACCAGCCGGGGCACGTATAGTACCACCTCGGAAGGTCTATCCCATCATCTATCTGCAAGAACCTTGCAAGACGCCGGAAACACTCATCGCTCCGGCCAACGGGGGTCTCTAGCTAACGGGCTTCGGGCGGAACTCTCTAACGACCGCTGATGAGCTTCGCGGCCTCTTTACGGTCGCTCACGCCGAGGACCTTGTAGGTAGCGCGCAGGTGTTGCTTCACCGTCGACTCGGAGAGGAAGAGGGTCCTCGCTATCTGGGCGTTGCTATATCCCTGGGCGACGAGTTGCAGAATCTCCCGCTGGCGGGTGGTGAGCGCGTCGAGGTCGGCAGGGTCCTCGTTCGCTATGAGGTACTCGAGGAGCTTTCTCGGGGCGACGATCTCACCCTTGGCCGCCACCTCGACGGCGCGGGCTATCTGGTCCAGCTCCATCCCGGCGTGGATGAAACCCCGAGCCCCGAGACGCAAAGCGGCACGGGCGAGCGGCAGGTCCACGTGCAGGCTGAAGACCAGGATCGAGATGTCAGGATTCACCCCCCGGATGCGTTGTATACCCTCCGAGAGGCCCTCGACGCCGCCCGTGTCGAATATGGCGGAGGAAGGGAGTACGGTGTCCGTCCGGGCGGGCCGCCCCATGTGCACCTCCGCCCGTCCTTCCAGAGCACCCTTGAGACCGGCGGCCACAACAGGATACGAGCAATCGATCCAGACAAGCCCCAGAGGCTCGCGCTCGCTGTCCACCAACCGCATCGACCCGGCCTGTTCCATTTCGACTCTCTTACGCCTCTCTCCGTAAAAGGTTATGCAAGGTCGTACACCACCCGGACGAAGCTGAAGTACGACACCTGAGGCATTCTAACAGAAATATCCGGGTACTAGTACCCCGGGCTAGGCCTCCGACCGATTTATTTCGTTACAAGCACTACTTTTGGCCTGCGCCCCCAACCCTCGTGTGGCTAGCACCCGGGTTTTTGTTTGTACTGTTGATGGTGCAAAGCCCCTGCAAAACTGCGGTTTCGGGTCTCTCGTGCTGCTAGGGTGAGTCGCACCTGAAAGGAGCAATCCCATGCGTGCGACAAAAAAACTTCGGTTCTCTACCGGGGGAGACGCCACGACAGACGACGCCACGACGGGAAGAATTCCTGTGGACGGAGGGAACGCAGTAGTCCGGGATCTGGACTTGCCGCCAGGGTACTACGCGGAGCACAGCGAGGCTGAGACGTACCTCATGGATCCCGAGGGCCGAAGGGTGATGAGGTTGCCGCGGTTCGCCGAGGACCTAGGCGATGAGCCTACCCAGGAGGAGTGGCACGAGCTCTGCGGCGCGCTCCTTATCCGACTTTCCGAACAGAGCGCGGAGTGTGAGAGGCTCCGCCGGCGTGTGGCAAAGCTCCAGGAGCGGGCCGAGACAGCTGAGGCCGAGCGAGACCAGTCCAACGCCATAGCCGAGGATCTGTACGGCTTCTTCAGACGAAGGGTGCGTGAGGTCGTTGATCACAAGAGAAGGACCGCGCGTTGAGCACATGAAGCAAAGAGTGCCCGGAGCTCAACGGTTTGCAGGATGGATTGGATAGAGGAGGAGGTGTGTGAAGGGAGATCCCGCAGTGGATACCTATAGAGTCGCAGCAAGGTTAGGTTTGTACATCGCAAGTTGCGACAGTCAGAAGATCCCGGACCAAGCGACGACATTCACGAGGAGGTAGTTAGATGAGGGTAGCTTTACGAAGGTGGCACCTGTTCGCAGCCGTGCTCGCCCTGTCGGCGGTGCTGGCGCTAGTGCTGGCGCTGACGCTCGGGGCCTTCGGGTCCGCCGCCAACGCGGATCCGGGCAACGGCAACGGGGGACCGCCTCCAGGAAAAGGCCCAGGCAGCGGCGGCGGGGGTGGCGGTAACCCCGACAACGGATGTGTAACCGGCAACCCTTCGGAGGGAAGCCAGTGTAATCCCGACGACGGGAACAACAACCAGGGCAGCCCCGGCGGAGGAGTAGGCTGCCAGGGCGGTTCCAACGCCGATCGTTCTGAGCCCTGCGGGCGTCAGGATGGTGACGGTACGCTGAACAACAACGGCAACGTCCCCGGCTGTACGTCCCAGGGTAATGCGGTGAACCAGAACCCGCACTGCGGTCCCAGCGGCGGCACTACGAGCGGGACGACCAGCACCACCGAAGGGACTACAAGTACGACGCAGGGTACGACCAGCACTACACAAGGGACTACAAGTACGACGCAGGGTACGACCAGTACCAACGGCACGACGGGCACCACCGGTGGCACCGGCATGACGACTGGTGGTACCACTGGCGGTACCACTGGCGGTACGGGCGTCACGACCGCTGGCACCACAGGTGGCACGGGCGTCACGACTGCTGGCACGACCGGCGGTACGGGCATCACGACCGCTGGCACCACTGGCGGCACAGGCATGACGACCGGCGGAACGAGCGTCACGATGACGGTTCCTAGCGCTTCCGCGAGCGCCTCGCCGAGCGCGTCGCCGTCCGCGAGCGCATCTGCCAGTGCCTCGCCGAGCGCGAGCGCTTCCGCGAGCGCCTCGCCGAGTGCTTCCGCGACCGCGTCTGCAAGCGCTTCGCCGAGTGCCTCTGCCAGTGCTTCGCCGAGCGCATCTGCCAGCGCTTCTGCGTCGCCGCTGCCTGACACGGGCGGGCTCTCGCTTCTGCCGATAGTCGCCCTGCTGCTCGTAGGCGGCACGGGGCTCCTCTCGCTCATCGCGCTGAGGCGCCTGCACGGCTAGCTCCAGGCGAGTTCGTTGAAGAGATAGGGGGAGGTGGCTCCCCCTATCTCTTCAAATTCGCTCTCAAGTTGGTGAACAGCAAGGGATCTCTGGCATGACCACCACTCTCAAGGATTCACCGGCACCGGGCTGGTGGCGCACGAAAGTCATGGACGTCTTCGGTGCTGACCTGCGCTCGCTCGCGGTGTTCCGCATCGTTATTGCGCTTCTGGTGCTCGCAGATCTCGCCAACAGGGCGACCGACCTCACAGCCCACTACACCGACGAGGGTGTCCTGCCGCGCACCGATCTCGTGCAGGAGGTCCTGAGCCCCTGGTCGTTCTCACTCAACCTCATGAACGGTCAGCCCTTCTTCCAGGCGCTACTATTCTGTGTCGCGGCCGTGGCGGCGCTGGGGCTGCTCGTCGGCTACCGCACGCGCCTGATGACCGTCGTCGTCTGGGTGCTTCTGCTCTCGATCCAGTGGCGCAACCCGCTCGTCGGGGGCGCGGACGGACCCCTTTTGCGCCTGATGCTGTTCTGGGGAATGTTCCTGCCGCTAGGTGCGTACTGGTCGGTCGACAGCGCGCTCAGGGGTGCGGCGCAGCGCCTCTCGACGCGGTTCTTATCGCTGGCCACCCTCGGTCTGTTCATGCAGATCGCCTTCGTCTACTGGTTCACGGCGGCCCTCAAGTCGGGGCCCGAGTGGCGCCACGACGGCACCGCGCTCTACTACGCGCTCAACCTCGACCAGATCGCCACGCCGGTAGGCCGTTACCTGCTCAACTTCCCGGACCTGCTCACGGTGCTGACGTTCGCCACGTACGGCCTCGAAGCTCTCGGGCCTTTCCTGCTGTTCTGCCCGTTCTTCACGGGGCCCGTCCGTACGGGCGCCGTCATGGCCTTCATGAGCCTCCACTTCGGCATATGGCTCTCGATGGACATCGGGATATTCCCCTGGATCAGCGCTTTCTGTATGGTCTGCTTCCTCCCAACCTGGTTCTGGGAGGTGCCCCTCGCGAAGCTCCGGACGGCGTTACCGGGGTGGTTCGATAACGCGGCGCTCCGCCTGCAAAATGCGGCGTCACATCTGGTCCGGGATCGCCTCCCACCCCTGCACCTGAGGCTCGCGCCCGTGACGGGTGCGACGGTACCAGACCCTGCACCCGGCGATCGGATAAGAGGTCGTCTCGCGCGCATAGTCTCGCTCCCGAGAACCCTGATCTCAGGGACGCCTCCGCCAGACGAGCTTGCCAGGGGGCGAGGGACACCGGATGGAGACCAGGCGGGGCTACGGACCTTACGGTCTTCGCTCTTGACCAATTTGTTCGCCTTCGCGTTCCTGTTGTACGTCCTCTGCTGGAACCTCTCGACCGTCTCCGCGCTCACGATGCCGGAGCGCCTCGTCCCCGTCGGCCCCTTCCTCGGCCTCGACCAGTACTGGGGCATGTTCGCCCCCTCGCCGAGCAGGGAGGACGGCTGGTACGTAATCCCCGGGAACCTGCGCGACGGCCAGCGTACCGACCTGATGTCCGTCACCCGCGACGATTACGGCCTGCACAAAGTGTCGTGGAAGAAACCGCAGGACGTCAACGCCACCTTCAAGAACGAGCACTGGCGCAAATACATGGAGAACCTCTACTCTCAGCAACACGCCGACCAGAGGCTGTACTTTGGCCAGTACATCTGCCGCCAGTGGAACGCGCGCCACAAGGGCGCCGAGCAACTTGAGACCTTCAAGATCACCTACATGCTGGAGATGACGCAACCAAACTACAGACACTCCACACCCCAGAAGGTGGTCCTGTGGGACCACAGCTGTTTTTAAGAGGGAGCAAAAGAGATGGCGAAGGTTAACCCCATGAGAGCGTCGGCGGCACTGGCGGCCATCGCGGTCGTGATCATGGTCGCCATAGTGCTCGATGCGCCCACGGTGCCAGCGAAGGCATCTCGCGGCGACGCCCCTGCCATAGTGTTCACGAGCGACAGGGGCGCAGGCAAGGAGGGCGGCTTCGACAACATCTACAGGATGAACGCCGACGGCCACGGCCCGGCGAAGAAGCTCACCGACATCCAGGGCAACAACGTCATGCCCGCCTTCTCGCCCGACGGCTCGGAGATCGCGTACGTCCACTCGGGCGCGACAGGCCTCCCCGCCATCTACAAAATGAACGCCGACGGCTCGGGTGAGTCGTCCCTGATCAGCGACCTCTCGTTCAACACCGACCCCACCTGGTTCCCGGGTGGCCGCAGGATCGTCTTCAGCAGAAACGAGGACATCTACGCGGCCGTTCTCGGCTCGGGCGGAGCGACGAAGCTGATCCGTCTTACCAGGAACGCGGGCGCCGACAGGCAGCCTGCTATCTCTCCAGACGGCAAGAAGGTGGCCTTCGTCAGCGACCGCGACGGCGACTTCGACGTCTACGTGATGAAGGTTGCCTCTGAGGGCTCTGCCAATCGGCCCGTCAAGCTCACCAGGAACACGACCCCTGACTTCGCGCCCGACTGGGCGCCCACGGGTGGGAAGCTAGCCTTCACCTCAGGCGAGGTCGGCGCCAGGGAGATCTACGTGATGAAGGCCGTCCCCCAGAACGCGGAGACCAACCCCTCGACAAACCTGACCAACGACGCGGCAGACGACTCGGACCCCGACTGGTCGCCCGACGGCAAGCAGATAGCGTTCACCAGCGACCGTACCGGCGACGCTGAGATCTGGTGCATGCGGGCCGACGGCACGGCCCCTGCCAACCTCACCAACAGCCCGACCTCGGAAGATCTCCAGCCCGACTGGGCGCCGCCACCCTGGCAGCCGCTAAACTAGGGCACCACTACCGGTGACGAAGTACCTTGAACTTCCAGGTGCGGCTCTCCTCGAGCGCCTGCGCGTCCTGGGCGACTATCTTGACGTGGTGCCGGTGTGAAGCAAGCTTCCTGGTCCTGTAGGTGAGCTTGTCCGTAGCCTGGTCGTAGGAGAAGCCGAACTTCCGCCTCCCGTCGAGGTACAGTGCTATCTGGTCCTTCGTAAGGTCCGTCTCGTCGTCACGCACCGTCGCGCGTATCAGCGCCCTGTGGGCACGGATTCTGGAGCCGGGTTTCATGTTGAGGATGACGGGCGCAGTGTCGGCCCCGAGGGCCTTGGCGGCGTTCAGACGGCCCCCGCTCACCATCTTGCCCTCGAGGCTGGGATTCTTGTCTACGGTATCGAGGATGCGCGCCTTTATCTCGTCGCCCCTCAGCTGGGGGGACTGGCTCTTGAGAAGGGCCGCGACGCCGGTTACGTGCGGCGTCGCCATCGAGGTACCGTAGCCGAACCCGTAATTGTTCCCCGGCAGCGTGCTCAGTATGTCTATCCCGGGGGCCGCGAGGTCAACCGAGGTGGCACCGTAGTTCGAGAAGCTCGTGAGGTTGTCCTTCTCGTTGGTGGCGGCCACGGTGATGATGTTGGAGTTCGTATAGCTCGCCGGATAGATGGGATTCTGGTCTATGTCGTCGCCGATGAAGTCATCGCCGCCGTTCATCGCAGCGACGACGAAGAGCTGCCCGGCCCGGTCCGCCCTGTCGATGGCGTCCTGAAGGATCTTGCTCGGGCAGCACGGCGGGAACACGTAGCCCCAGGAATTGTTGGAGATCTGGGCCCCTTCGTTCACCGAATAGTCGATGGCCGCCACGGCGTCAGCGACGTTGCTCGCGTTGTCGGGTCCTATGAACTTGAGCGGCATGATCTTGGACTGCCAGGCAATGCCGGTTACGCCGACGGTGTTGTTCCCCTCGGCGGCTATGGTGCCTGCCACGTGGGTGCCGTGAGTATCCTGCGCCGCACTGTCGAAGACCGAGGCGTCGTCGTGGTAGAAATCCCACCCGTGCACGTCGTCTATGTAGCCGTTACGGTCGTCGTCTATGCCGTTGGTCGCCTTGTCGTTGCCGTCGGCGTCCAAGCCGGACTCGCCAGGGTTCGTCCAGATATTGTCCTTCAGGTCCCTGTGGCTTATATCAATGCCGGTGTCTATTACGGCAACGACCGTATCGGCGCTCCCCGTCTCGGCGTTCCACGCCTCTGGTGCGTCTATGTCGGCGTCGAAGGTGCCGCCGTACTGTCCTCTGTTGTTCAGGTCGTACATCTTCGGGAACTGAGGATCGTTGGGCTTCGGAGGGAGTGCCGCGGGGACGGCATGGTAGTTGGGCTCGGCATACTCGATCCCGGGGGCGGCCCTGTAGTGCTGGATGGCCTCGGCGACCGAGAGGCCCTCGGGGAGATCCACCAGGCTCACACGCGAATTCGGGATCCTCTCCTCCACGCTGGCATCGTTTTTGCGGTTGGCGGCCTTGAGCGCGTCAGCAGGCGCCCCGGGTTCTGTCTGGACCAGGATCCGGCCAGGCTCGAAGCTCGTGTTCTTCAGGTTAGGCATCGGACCGAGCGCGGGACGTACCTGCGATGGAGACCGCCCATGCGACGGCTCGGACGGAGCCCTCTGTTGTGGCGCTACGAAACCCGCCGTCAGTACGACTAGAGCGACTATCAGAAGACCGCTATAGCGACGCATTTTCCCCCCGTTCGGCAACCCGGCCACCTCCTCTGGAGGCCCGTTGGCTTTGCGCACCCGCCTCACGACGGGGTTGCCCTTTCGCAGCGAGGGCCGCACCGGCGGCCGCATCGCCTATGAGGCGACATTGTACACATTAATCGCCGAATATGCTAGTCGTTCCTAATAGCCTTCCCGCGCCCGGCGGGCCCTCTGTTTTCGGCGGCCCCGGCTTGCAGGTATAATCCGCCCTGACGGCAAGGGTCGGTCGGGGAACCTCGTGTGATCCACCACGGATTCACTGATCCGTCCGGCCCCCGCAAGACAGTAGGAGCGTGGAGGTGACGAAGGGAAATATGCATCAGCGTGGCGAAGGAGAGCTACGCTGGCGCAGGGAAGAGCATGCTCATCCCCTCTTACGCTTTGCTTCGGACATCTTCACCGTGCTCGAGGTCGACGGCACGGTCCGCTACGAGAGCCCTGCGATAGAGAAGGTGCTCGGCTACCGGCCGGAGGAACTCGTCGGTCAGAACGCCTTCGAATACCTGCATCCTGAGGACCTGGAGGAGGTCCTCGACGCCTTCGCCGAGGGTATAGCGAACTCGGGGGCCACCAGGCGGGTCGAGTTCCGGTTCCGCCACGCGGACGGTTCCTGGCGACACCTCGAAGGCGTGGGCGTCAACCTGCTCGACGAGCCCGACGTCGAAGCGATCGTCGTTACCTCCCGCGACATAAGCGAGCGCAAGAGGGCCGAGGAGGAGCTCAGGGAGAGCGAGGAGCGCTACAGGTCCGTGGTCCAGCAATCCATGGACGGTATCTACCTGCTCGACGCGAGAAGCAAGCGCATCCTCGAGACCAACCCGGCCCTGCGCGACATGCTAGGCTACTCGGCCGCCGAGCTAAGGGGGATGGAACTCTACGACATCTCGGCTCACTCCCGCGAAGACGTCGACTCGAACCTCGAGCGTACGCTGGCGGAGAGGAGTCGCTTCGTTGGGGAGCGCAGATACCTGCGCAAGGACGGATCTATCGCCAACGTCGAAGTCGGGGCGAGCGTCATCTACTACGGCGGCGACGAGGTGGTGTGCGCCGTCGTCCGTGATATTAGCGAGCGCAAGAGAGTCGAGGAAGCTCTGCGAAGCAGTGAGAGTCGGCTCGCTGCCGCCCAACAACTCGTCCACGTTGGCAGCTGGGAGCACCTCGTAGAGGAAGATCGGCTTTACTGGTCGGACGAGCTCTACCGCATCTTCGGCTTCGTCCCAGGGGCGTTCGAGCCAACCTACGAGACCTTTATGGAGCGCATCCATCCAGAAGACCGCGACCTCCTCAGAGAGATGGTCGATCAAGCCATCCGCGACAGGAACCCGCTCGCGCTCGAGTTCCGCATCGTCAAGCCTGACGGTGAAGTGCGCTTCACCCAGGCCCAGTATGAGATCGAGTACGCGGCGAACGGCGAGCCCGTGCGGATGGCCGGTACGGTCCAGGACATCACAGAGCGCAAGCGGACAGAGGAGGCGCTGCGTGAGGCGGAGGCCCGCTGGCGGTCGCTCGTAGAGCAGGTTCCCGCCACCATCTACATAGAGGAACTCGCAAGGAACGGCAAGACGCTCACCTACATCAGCCCGCAGTACGAGGCCATGCTCGGCCATACGCCCGCGGAGGGCGTCTCCCACCCCGAGCACTGGTACGGGCTGGTGCATCCAGAAGACCGCGAGCGGGTCCTCGCCGAGGACGCCCGCACGGACGAGATGGGCGAGCCGTTCGCGACCGAGTACAGGATGTTCGCCGCCGACGGCTCTGTGGTCTGGATCAGGGACGAGGCCATTCTGGTCCGCGACGAGGAGGGCGTGCCCCTGTTCTGGCAGGGCGTCATGTTCGACGTCACGGGGCGCAAGGAGGCCGAGGAGAGGCTCAGGGAGGCGGAGGAGCTGTACCGCACCCTCGTCGAGCGGATGCCGGCCGTGACCTACATAGACCGGGCGGACGGCACGGACGAGCCACTCTATACGAGTCCGCAGATAGAGGAGCTGCTCGGCTACACGCCCGAAGAGTGGCTACAGCGGCGCCTCTGGCCCGAGCGCCTCCACCCCGAGGACAGAGAGCGTATCCTGGCGGCCGACGAGCGCTTCGAGTCAGGAGGCGAACCCTTCAGCGAGGAGTACCGTCTCCTCGCAAGGGACGGGTCCGTTGTGTGGGTACGCGAGGAAGCGGTGCTGGTAAGGGACTCTGAGGACGAGCCGCTGTTCTGGCAGGGCGTCATCTTCGACATCAGCGACCGCAAAGAGGCTGAAGAGGCGTTGCGGGACTCCGAGGCTCGGTTCCGCTCGGTCGTCGAGAGCGTGGGCGAGGGACTCTTGATCACGGACGAGCGCGACGTGGTGCTGTACGTGAACCCCCGTATGACGGAGCTTACGGGCTACTCCGAGGAGGAGTTGCTCGACCATCCTGCCTACGAACTACTCCTGCCGCCCGAGGAGTGGCCCGAGATGGTGGAGCGCAACCGCAGGAGGGTAGAAGGCACCCCGGAGCGCTACGAGATGCGTCTGAAGCGCAGGGACGGGGGGACGTTCTGGGCCGAGATAAGCGCGACACCATACAGGGACGTATCGGGTGAGGTCGTCGGCACGCTAGGGGCACTCACCGACATCACGGAGCGCAAGCGGACCGAGCGGTCGCTGGAGGAGAGCGAGCAACGCTTCAGGCAGCTCTTCGAGCAATCAGTCGACGCCCTCTTCGTCCACGACGAGCGGGGCCGCTTCGTCGACTGCAACTCGCAGGCGACCCGCCTTCTCGGCTACTCGCGCGAGGAGTTGCTCTCCATGAGCGTGTGGGACGTCTCCGAGGACATGCTCACCCCACAGGAGAAGGCCCAGAGAGAGAGGCAAGGCGGCACGCTCTGGCAGCGAGCCCTGAGCGGCACGCCAGGCACGTTCGCCCTCAGCCACGAGGAGACCAACCGTCGCAAGGACGGCACCACGTTCCCTGTGGAGGTGAGGGTCGGTTCTGTGGATTACGGCGGCAGGAGGATGCTTCTCACCTCCGTGCGCGACATAACCGAGCGCAGGCTCTCCGAGGAGGAGGTCAGGAAGAGCGAGGAGCGCTACCGCCGCCAGGCGCAAGAGCTCTCCCTGCTCTACAGGGTGAGCACCGCGCTGGCGCAGGAGTTCGACCTCTCCGCCGTCTTCCGCACCATCGTTGAGGCCGTTGCGGAGAGCTTCGGGTACACCCAGGTCAGTGCCTACCAGCTCGAAGACGGAGTCCTTACGCTCAGGCATCAGGTTGGCTACAGCGAGGTGATCGAGCGCATACCCATCTCCGAGGGCGTCATGGGCAGGAGCGTACGCACAGGCCGGCCCGCGTTCGTAGAAGACGTCCGCCGGGACCCAGATTTTCTGGGCGCGATAGAGGACATAACTTCGGAGGTCTGCGTCCCCCTTTTCGACCAAGAGACGATCGTCGGTACGCTGAACGTCGAGAGCGTGGGCGGGGTCGAGCTCACGCAGGCGGACTTGCGGCTCGCGAGCGCCCTCGGCGAGCAGGCCAGCATCGCCATAAGCCGGGCGCGGCTCTACGAGAAGGACCAGGAGAGCAAGAAGCGGCTGACCCACCAAGCCTTCCACGATTCCCTGACGGGGCTTGCAAACCGCAACCTTTTGATGGACCGGCTCGAGCACGCCAGGGCCAGGGTGAGCCGCAGGATGGAGATGCTCGCGGTTCTTTTCATGGACCTCGACGACTTCAAGGTCATAAACGACTCTTTGGGCCATGCGGTGGGGGATCGCCTGCTGGTCGCCGTGGCCGAGCGCCTCAGATCCTGCGTGAGGCCCCAGGACACCATCTCACGCCTCGGTGGCGACGAGTTCGTCGCCCTGCTCGAAGACCTTCACGACGAGGGCGACGCGGTACGGGTCGCCGAACGCATCATAGATGGGCTCAGGATCCCGTTCACCGTCGACGGCAACAGATTACACACCTCGATAAGCGTCGGTATAGCCTTCAGCACGGCCCCCGCAGATGACCTCCTGCGCGCCGCCGACACCGCTATGTACCGTGCCAAGGAGAACGGCAAGGGGCGCTACGAGGTGTTCGAGCCCGACATGCACCACAAGGCGCTGCTGCGACTCCAGCTTGAGAACGACCTCAGGGTGGCCCTCGACAAGGGAGGGCTCACCGTCTACTACCAGCCCGAAGTTGACCCTGGCACCGGCATGGTAGCGGGCTTCGAGGCGCTCCTGCGCTGGCGGCATCCCGAGCGTGGAATGATGACCCCACATGAGTTCCTGCCGCTCGCAGAACAGACCGGCCTGATCGTTCCCATCGGGGAGTGGGTGCTCCGCGAGGCGTGCCTGCAGGCGCAAAGGTGGCAGGAGTCGAGGCGCGGTGCATCACCCCTGCTGATCAGCGTGAACCTCTCGGTACAGCAACTCAAGCAGATCGACTTCGTCGCCGAGGTGCTCACAGAGACCGGCCTCGCGCCTGCCACCCTGGTGCTCGAGATAACCGAGGACGCCGTTATGGAGGACGCCCAGCGTGCTGTCGAGGCTCTCGAGGAGCTGAAGAGAACGGGCGTGAGGCTCGCGATCGACGATTTCGGAACCGGGCGCTCCTCGCTCGCTTACCTCAAGCGTCTGCCCGTGGACTACCTCAAGATCGACCGCTCGTTCGTCGAGAGGCTGGGGGACGACCCCAAGGGCGTCGAGATCGTCTCTGGCACCCTCGCCCTCGCGCGCGCACTGAGCCTGAAGACCATAGCCGAGGGCGTCGAGACGCCGGCCCAACTCGAGAACCTCAGGGAGATGGGGTGCGACCTGGCCCAGGGGAAGCTCTTCTCGGAGCCGCGTAGCGCGGACGCAATGGAGCAGTACCTGAAGAACGGTTTCTCAGCCTCCGGTAGCAGTCCACCGGATCCCACCACTTGAAGTTCTCCTGCGGTTCGTGATCCAATCCAGCCTATGAACACCAGCGGACAGTCCGGGGTCGCCTGGTTCTGGGTCGCCGTCGTGCTGTTCCTGGCGGCGCTCGTCTACGTCGTCGCGTCGGCGCTGATGGGCGCGGATCTCCTCAACGCCCGCGACGACGCGCCGCTCTTTATCCTCGGGCTGGCGAACGTCGTCTCCCTCGCAGGCTGGTGGCGCGACCGTGGCGGTCTGCGTGAGGCCGAAGAGGCCGAACGGAGCGAGCGGGAACGCCTCGAGGACGAGCTACGGGAGCGTGAAGAGAGCCTCAGGGAGGCACGAGACGAGCTCGACTCAGCCAGAGAGCGCGAGGAGGAGCACAGGCAGGAGCGCCAGAACGCCGAGGCCCGCCTCAAGAAGAGCGAGAGCGATCTCGGCCGCGAGCGGTACCTGAGGATGAGCTCGGAGTGCGCATACCAGGTGCAGAAGGACTGGAGCCGGGAGCTGCACGACGAGGTCATGCGTCTCTCGCGCGAGCAGGGCGCCCTCGGCGACCCGCAGGACGTACCCTCCATGGTGTTGCGACTAACCAGGACGCTCGTCGGCGCCGAGAAGGGGCTGCTCCTCTCGAAGTCCGAAGGTGATGGTGGTCTGGACCTGGTCGCCTCGGAAGGCTTCGAGCACGACCCCGCTGACAGCGCCATCGTGCGGCGTTTCGCCGGAGAGGTGCTCGAACGCGACAGGACGCTCAGGGAGGAGAACCTCTCGGGAGGTTCTGGGGCGGACAAGGAGATAGACAACCTGGTGGCGATCCCGATCTACCTCCAGGACGAGTTCGATAGCGTGGTGGTGTGCGCGAACAACCCCGACGGCTTCGAAGAGTACGAAGACGAGCTGCTTCTCGCGGTGGGCGACCACGCCGGCACCGTACTGCAGAACGCCCGC
>CADDZK010000024.1 GCA_902812425.1 Actinomycetota bacterium | reverse complement strand
GAGGACATCATGATCGCAGCGCTCGAGACCCTGCGCAATGCATTGGTGGTAAAGGTTATGTAAAGCCTCGGTTAAGGGCAAGGAGAAGGGCCGGAGCCCAGTAGCATCGTGGTAGAGCCCCGACCCCATGAGAGAAGACCGGTGTTCCGGGCACGAGGTGAAGTTGCAAATAAGCCGTATGTATAAAGTTCTACCCGTCCCACCGGAGGATTTCATACTCGCATCACTGGAGATCTCGCGCTACCCTTGGCGAATGGGACCCCATGACCCGAAAGAGACCGTCGGGATCATAGCCCGCGACCTGCCTGCGGCAGTAAGCGAGCTGGCTTCCCTGAAGGCGGAGGCCAACAATGACCTCACGGACTCTGAATACAACACCCTAAGGCACAGGCTGGAGGAGGCTCACGCTGCAGCTGAGGCTGCGCTCATAGAGGCCAGGCGCAGGGTGAGGATCAACGAGGGGCGGTAGCGCCTGTGCAAACAGGGGTTGGCGCAGGAGTGGGCGCACGCTACTCTGTAGGGTGTGGCTGGGCGAAATAGGGGCAACGGTGAAGGCACTATCAGCAGGCGTAAGGACGGCCGCTGGGTAGCTCGCTACTACATACGCACTGCCACGGGTCCCAAGCGTAAAGCTCTGTACGCAAAGTCCCGCTCCGAGGCGGCTACCATGCTCGCTCGAGCTATTGCGGAGAGGGACGGCGCCGGTCCCATAACGGTGGAGCCGAGCAAGCTCTCTCTATCGGAGTACTTCTCGGAGTGGCTGGCAGCGAAGGGATCCGAGCTTGCGGCGGATACTTACCGACAGTATTCGGGGATCGTGGAGCACCGCCTCACCCCGATTCTAGGTTCTCTAACGGTTGCCGATCTCAGAAGAGCGCACATCGAGCACCTCATCTCAAGGCTCCGCTCCGAGGGCCTTCAGCCGAGCACGATCCGGCACATCATGGCCGTGCTCTCCGCTGCCTTAAATCAGGCGGTCGCGTGGGAGCTGCTACCTTCTAACCCCGCCTCGAGCGTCAGGCGTCCTAAGGACAGAGGCCAGAAGATGCGCGCCCTCTCTGAGGAGGAGGCCTCCCGTCTCATGGCAGTGGTACGCGGGACCCGCCGCGAGGTCCTCTACGACGTTGCGCTCACCCTCGGTCCGCGCCAGGGCGAGCTCAGGGGGCTTCGTTGGTCCAACCTCTCAGGACATACCCTGACAATTGAGCACAGCGTCTCGACCGACGACGGTGTTGTATGGGGCCCTACCAAGACGGGCGAAGAGAGGGCCCTCCGACTGCCGGCGCGCCTGGTCGATGCACTGAGGCGTCACCGCAAGGCTCAGCTGGAGGAGAGGGCCGCGGCGTCCTCGTGGGGAGACCCTTCCCTCATCTTCCCCAACACGCAAGGGAACATCTGGCGCCACCAGGGGATGTTCGTCGCCTTCAAGCGCGATCTCGAGGCGGCCGGCCTCCCGAAAGAGGTTCGCTTCCACGACCTCAGGCACACCGCTGCAACCCTGATGCTAAAGAAGAGGGTGCCCGTGAACGTAGTCTCGAAGGTCCTGGGCCACTCTGATCCGGCGATGACTCTGAGGCGCTACGCTCATGCGCTGCCCGACATGCAGGAGATGGCCGCGGAGGCTATGGAGGAGTACGCTTTCTAGCTTACCTGGAGTCCCACTGGCATACGACTGGTATCAAAATCGAGCATCCCTTGTGAGAATTCGGCATAGATAAGCGAGATTAGGAGATAATTTGAGGATAGTACAGATGTCCGACGTGCACGTGGGCTCGGGGTTGTTCAGGCAGGATCTCCTAGAGGCCACCATCGAGGAGTCGAACGCTCTCGAGCCTGACCTCGTCGCCATCGTCGGGGACCTGACGATGGAGGGTTACCGCTGGGAGTTCGAGGAGGCGAAAGGATATTTCAACCAGCTGGAGTGCCCGAACGTTATCTACGCGATGGGCAACCACGACGCCAAGAACGTCGGCTACCGTCACTTCGAGGAGTTCTTCGGCATAAGGGAGAGTTCGACCACGATCCCCGTCCCTGAGGGCGAGGCGAAGGTCGTCGCGCTCGACTCGACCAAGCCCGACCTCGACGAGGGTGAGGTAGGGCGCGAGCACTACAGCTGGCTCGACTCGGAGTTCCGCGGCTGGGACAGGGGGCCGAGGATACTCATGATCCACCACCACATCCTCGCCGTCCCCGGCACGGGGCGCGACGTGAACAATCTGCGCGACGCCGGCGACGTCATGGCCATCCTGCGCGAGCTGAAGATAGACATGGTCCTCTCCGGCCACAGGCACGTCCCCTACGTGTGGAGTATCTCGGGTGTGAGGATCGTGCACTCCGGTACCGTATCGACGATGCGCGTTCGCGGCACGATGCCCCCCTCTTACAACGTCATCGAGATCGACGACGAGAGCGTGGAGATTACACTTCACCAGCCAGGGAAGGGCGATGAGGGCACAGAGCCCCTCGCCTCCTTCTCCCGCACCGCCGTGACCACGAGCAGGTTCTACCCCGACTTCGAGCGCTTCGTCCTCTACGACCGGCTGCCGTTCCTTAAAGGAGCTATAGACGAATCCTCCAGAGGCACGGCTTCCGATGCTGGCGGTGGATCAAAGCGGTAGGTTATCTGTACCTCCACGCGCTCATCTCCCTGCCTCTTACCGAGCGAGCTCGACTCCACGAGTAACCGGACGAGCTGCTTGCGCTCCCCGAACGCCTCGGGTGTGTCCTCTTCAACCTCGGCCAAGCGTCGCCTGAGCGAGAGAAGCCAGGCGTAGGTCCACACGCACCTTATATGGGCCACGCATAAGGCGAGGGGAGCAACGGAGAAACTTCTGCGAGAAGCCTACCCCGAGCCGCCCGTAGTCAATGATGGGGAGATACCCCACGCCCGTACCCGGGACGGTAACGGCGATTCCTGGGTGGACTCGCTAACCGAAACCCGCTGCCATATCCACACCCTCACGCGCCTCGCCTACCAGCAAGACGAGCGCGGCGTCGTCGAGGATCTGAAGGAGAGGCGCCAGGATACGGCTGTACTCCTCTCCTACGCGATCGCTATCAATCAGGGACGGACTCTACCCCGAGCACGTTGAGGAGGTAAGGCGCAAAGAGGAGAGCACCAAGCTGTAGAGCGTTACCAATTGGTAACTCATCGGCCGGGGTGTAACAACCTCGGCTTTTTTGCGTCTAACGCTACAAAGGCAACAGGTAAACGACCAGAGGAGGAAGCAGCGTATGGCTAAGGAAAAGGAGAAAGGACTAACGGGCTCGGCCTCGGACCGCCTTAGGGAGACTACTGGTGCGTTAAGGGGCGAGGGTCCATGGTACTCGGTCAACTCCGACGTCTACCACAACAATCCGAACTGCCAAACGGGCAACAGTATGAACCCAGAGAACGTACAGCAGGGCACGGGCGGCAAGCCACTGTGTGAAGAGTGCGAACGGCTCAACAGCGCAGGTGGTCCGGTAGGCAACCTTACTAACCTCTAATAGGCAATTCAAAAGCAGAGATAGACATCGGAAGGTCGTAACGAAACCGAGCCAGAGGAGGCACTGAGCGTATGTCTGAGAAGGCAGAGGGCAAGATGAAGGAAGCCTACGGCGCCATGGTCGGCGACGAGGGCAAGAAGGCCGAGGGCCAAGCACAGCAGAGGAAGGCTGCAGCGAAGGAGGAAAAGGAGCAGCTGCAGAGGACCAAGGCCGAGCAAGAGCAGGCAAAGCAAGCTGAGAGGTCGCGTAGACAGCAGGAGCGCAAGAACAAGGGTGGTCTGCTAGGTAATCTGTAGAGTCTACTCGTTGCATGAGGGGGCCGGGGTCCGTATCTGGGGCTCCGGCCTTTATCGTGGCTCGTAAAAATGTGTCAGCCAGCCGATGTGCTGCCTACCAGGGCTCTCTACAGTGCGCTTATTACCGGGACGGGTCCTCCCTGGCCAGTATTGGTCCCTCCCGGGTATTCTCCTTGGCCGCTCTGACACCGCAGCTAGCGCCCGGCCTTCGTTGTGTGCACTACGTTGCGTGAGATCTGTCGCGGTGCGAATATGACTACCCCCCGGTGGGCTGGGCACAACCTTTGCAAAGCTGGTACGGCATCTCTGTGTCTGGCCCACCGGCCTTCTCTCATAGGGTGTGGGTTGCTTCGTCACGGAGTTCTAAGAAGGTCGGTCCCAGAGTACGCTACTCCTGTATCACTGACTCCGCCGGTTGAGCTGTGGTTATGGGGTCGGCGTGGCGATGCACTACCTTCCACTCGCCGTCTTCTTCAGGCCTGAAGATCATCGTGACTCTAAGAGCGAACGGGGCAACCTCAGCGTTTCCTCCCATCTTGGCTTCCTGCTGCTCTATCTCCAAGACGTAGGCGAGTTCGTCGGTCACTACCTTCGAGATCGTCTCGAAGCCGATGATCTGGCCATCCCGGATGGTCGATGCTGCGTGCTCTAGGGTCTTGGCGACCTCGTCTGCTCCTAGCGCAGGAGGGCCTAAGGGGTTGTTGGCGAGGGTCACGTCGTCGAACAACCCTTTGACGGGTTCGGGGTTCCCTTTGACGAACCCACCCAGCGCTTGCTGAAAGCGCTTGATGAGTTGGTCTACATCCTCTACGGCAGACACCAGAGATCACCTCCATAGGCATCCCTTTCCCTAAGGGCTCTCCTCGGGATCCTACACTATTCACTGAACCTCGTAGAAAGGGGTCTTTCCGAAGTTCGGCTAGAAGAAGCCACGTTCACTAATGCTGCTCTTCTGTCTCCTCCTCTTGTGCCTTGTCCTCTTCCTCGACTATCTTAAGACCTTCAATCATCTCGAAGGTGAAGCGCACCACGCCGCTCTCCCTGCCCCTGTGCTCGAAGTAGATGGCCTCGTCATCGTGGTAGACGAGCACCTCTGAGAAGAGCCCACTATTGTAGTAGAGCCCCTCGGCCCACTCCGGGATTGCCTCATGGTGTATCTTGCGCGCTTGCTCAGCCATTCGTGCGACCTCCCTCCGGTCGTGCGGCAGCCGGTTGCACCACTGGCTCCCACTCCCCCCAGTGCCCACCCCTTCGTTCTCGGAGCGTGGCTCTAGGCCTCTGTCAGCTTGTATAAGCAAGAGACGTACCAAAAGAGGGGTGCTTTGAAACATCCGATACTCCCGCTGGCGGTCCTGGACGCTCTGCACCTCGGTTCTACTTGGCCTTATTCACCCGAGTGCGTAGAAGGAATCTCCAGCGAATCTCGCCTTGACGGTTATTCGAAGTTCCTTTTCGGCAAGTCAAGCCCTCTACGATGAAGGAACGATGAATCTAGAGGCTCTCTTCTCTTAGGTATCCGACCTAGCATCCACGCTTCGTATAGCTCCCCCAAGCGTCGAGATTTCTCCCTCGATTGCGGAACGCGACCTACTGACATCAGAGCTGGATATGCCACCTCTATTTGTCCTAGCTGACCCCACAGCAGATTCAATCAGGAGTCGGATAGTCTGGTTCTCAGGGTAGGATTGCGCTACCTGCTCAAGCTGCGACAGGTAGCGTGCCAGTCCCTCTTGTTCTCCAGCTGCCAGACGGCGCTCCACTTCGCTCAAGAGATCTCTTGCCTGCTCGGCTTTGCGCAGCTCTTCGACCAATTGCTCGCGTGATACAGGCATCGGCCTTTTCCTCCTAATCGGGCAGCGCCCTTGGGTGCTGCGCATCCGTCCAAGACAATGCAGTGCCACGCTCCTAGGCGCGTCACCTGTTCTCTTTACCCACTGGCAGCTATGCTCACCGGAGTGCGTGGTATTCGACTTTCACGCAGTTGACTGTAGCAATATCTTGCTCCCTACCCCAGGCCGCATGTCCAGCGGTCGATAGTGTATTCCTGTGGGCTTAGCCTATGGCCTCGCGCAATACCTCCGTGCCCCGCTCGGTTATTCGACGAACGGGCATACCTACATCGCCTCGACCGATGGGGTCCGCGCCTGGGTCTGGCTCTATCCAGCCAGCAACCTCCATGTAATCCACTAGCGTAGCGAGATAGGGACTATCGTGGGTGATGCCGCGCACTTCGGCAGCTGTCGGCAAATCTACTCCTAACCCGACATCGCCGCTCGCCACCTGCCGTTCATAGGCTACCCGAAGCAACTGCTTGGCATCTTCCCTGAGCCGCTCGTCCTGCACCTCGCCCTCCATCCCTTAGTGTTGTCAGCCCTCATCTAATCTCATCCTACGCCACTAGGAGCGCTCTCCAGATCTTCCTCTCCCATTCGGATATAGTAGTGCCTTCGGAGATTCCACGCAGTCCTCCTTGTCTGCCTATCCCCACCAAAGATAGTCCGAAGATGGGACGCGACGAGGAAAACATCTGGCCCAAACGCTCCGAGCCCGAACAGAGGAGGATGGACGCCGAACTCCTCTACGATCTAGAGATGGAGTGCAGGAGGCAAGGCTTCCTCGAGGACCCCGTTCTAGTCTACGACGAGGAGCACGACCTCTTTAGGTTCGGGGACGACAAATTCGCCTTCTCTCGGGAGCACGCTGACTGGGCGCTGTCGAGGAAGAGGTGATGCATAAAGGGGTGGTGATTCGCTAATCTCATCGGCTGGGACAACGGTGTTTAGGGCTCGCACGTTTCGGTATAATTATTGGCGTCGGAACTGGACCTTCGACTAGGAGGTAGAGACCGATGGACAGGGTAGCCTCGATATAGAGCAACTCTGTTGGATGAACACCACGGCTTAATAGTCGTGGGAGAGAGCCAGTGAAGCTCGGAGGTCAGCGGAGTACATCTTCGCACCAACCATCGGCTTCGCTGGCCTTTGTGCGTTCCGGGGCGAGAGAAGCCCCCAGCCAGGAGCGGCGTCGGGGCCATTCGGTTGAGGGACGGTTTCCAAGCCGCTCCCCTTAGTGATCCCCTTGTATCTCCTGGCCTGAATCCTGGGTTTCGATCTTGCACTTGTCGAGGAGAGCGACGGCCTTCTTGTAAAGCTCCTCCTCCGAACAGGCGTACCGACCGCCCTTAAAGTCTTCGTTGTCGTTTAGGATTTCCTGCATCACCGACAGCCTACACGTTGGCGTTTGCTTGCGGGTTACAGAACGGCAACATTCCCATAAGGGCTTGGTAACGAAGGAGCGGCTTGATGCCTCCTTAGAACCTATCCTTATCACTCCTGTTATGCGTAAATACGGGTAGTGGGAGCAGGCGTATGGCTTACGAACCTCTGCTGTTGCCACGCCCGACTCACAGCGTGCTTAAGTCCTCTGTCCCGCCGGATTAGTGTCCGAGGTTCATGCCAGAAACGTCCCTGCTCTACGAAGGCGGACGAGTCGTGCTCGTGGTCAAAGATGGTCTTCATATCCTGTGGCGTTCTCTGTCATGCCGTCTTCCGTTCTCGGTAGTGTTTCGTCTTGGGTGTGGTCGGTTGCCCACTGCTCCATATAGGCGATACGCCGGCGCAGGATGCGCTTCAGGGGAGGTGAGGCACGATCCAGAACCGCACTCCTTTTGGGCGTGATGTAGCTGAGAATCTGGTTTGCGACTTCGGTATCTGAGAGCTCCCTGAAAACCTCGGCCGCTACGGGATGTGACTGACCGTTCCTTAGCTTGCTGAGTTCCTTCGCCGTTAGCGAGAACGCCCCGGCCGGCTTGTATGTGCCAGGGCCCCAGCGGCGAAGGCTTGCGCCGTTTTCCACGCGGTAGAGCGTCCCGTCGCTAGCCAGGATGGCATTGTCCAGATGCTGCTCTAAGACGTCCCAGTTTTGCGAGCAAGGCGTCCGCCGCAAAGGCGCGCCGCAGCTGCTCGCGCACCACCTCGGTCTTGCTCCGATTCTTGAGCGCCGCGCCCACAGGGACACCTTCGACAATGCGGGCCACCCGCACGGGCGCGCCGTGCTCATCCTCATAGATCTTCGTGTCGGGTACAGGCACGCCGAGGGTCCGGTAGATAGCGTCTGCGCATGCCTCCTCGAGGACGCGCTCGGCATCGGCACCCCACTTGAAGACGTACCGCTGCCCGTTCTCGTCCTCCACAAGCTGCGCCCCTGTCGAGCCCCCGAGGGAGCCGAGGGCACGAAAGGCTGAGAGGCTAGCAGGCCACCGCCACCCGCTCACACCGCCTCTTTTCGTTCGACTTCCATCAAGGCCGCTTTCTCGTGCGTGCCATATCAGCCGATCTTTCCTGTTGTTGGTGTGCTCATCTCGTCCGTCCTTTCATGGCGGGTGCTCAAGCCAAGGTCCCTTCAACTCCCGTAGTATTTCTGGCTCCTATTGGCCGCATAACACCAGTAGAGAGGATGCTGGAGAACGGGTGTCTCAGCTGGAGTGCTATGGAAGACCACGAAGCCAATAAACCTGCTGGGTATGTCGATGACCTTGCGAAGTACCTTCGGGCCAGTGATCTGTACGACCTTGAGACGTACTTCAAGAACAAGGGAGGCTCGGAGTTCCTGTATGACGAGGAGCTGGACGTTTTTCGCTTTCCAGAGGACGGCAGGTTCGCCTTCTGCAAGGAGTTCGCTGACTGGAGGTTGTTGGAGGAGCGAGGATACTTAGAGTTCTAAGGTAGGCTCATTTTGTCTCTCCTTTCATAGGGGGTGCTCACGCTGCGCCACCGAACACTTGTCTGAGGGTGTTGCGCTCCTCCCTTTCGACCATACGGAACTGCTCCAGGCGCCAAGGCTCCATGTGGGCATCTATGGCTTCCCGCACCAGTGAGCTCAGCCTGTCGGGCGGTATGGCGTCGAGCTCTACAGAGTTGGTACCGTGGAGCTGCCTGAGCTTTCTTGCTCGTGTGTCGCTGGATTTGGTTGGCCGCGAGGGTAGGCTCCACCACACTATCTGCTCACGGTAGACCGTGAGTCGCTTGACGTGGATCGCGGAGTGCGGAGCCCTCGTCTGCAGCTCGCTCTCTACTTTGTCGGCGATGCTTACGCCTGAAGGGTCGAAATCGGTGAGGACGTAGGTGGGACGCCCATCTATCTCTTTGTCTTCTGCGGCCTCTTGCAGGTAGGTGATAGATGCGAAGCCTTGGGTGACATAAAGCCCAAGGCCACACTTGTTGACGGTCGTAGGGATAAGAACGCCCTTTAGCGCTTGCTTCTCCGGCCACACCTCGACGTTGACATCTGCTGTATCTCCGTAGTCTTTGCGGTAGAGCCCTGCTGAGTAGTCGGTGAACTCTGAGAGGTCTCTGTGGCGCTGGTGGCCGGTGACGTAGCGTGTGCCGTCAACTATTGCGCCGTAAGGCACTCCCCCAGATTCGCGGAGTGCCCCACAAGGCGGCGCTGCACGACGCGGTAACCCTTCGTCTCGCTCTTGGGAACAAGGCCACGATTGACCGCCTGGTAGAAGACCTGTCTGACCGTTGCAGGGCTGAAGTCCTCTACTATTTTCATGAGCGCGGCGTCGAGTGCTTCTATCTCTGCCTTGGTGCGCTTTTATGGGACTAGTGCCGTAAGCGCTCATGACGCTCCTCCCTTTGGAAAGGGATGTTCTGGATCACACAGATAGCAGCCCTTACCCTCGGGGTAGCCATGGATGCACTGAGCGGTACCGGGACTCCCTGAATAACCGATAACCGGCGTAACCGGATAACTACCCTTGGTTTCTCCAGTTACTCGGTTATCGCGGTTATCGGTTATTCCGTCCTTACCGCTTCTATTCTCTACTTGCCCGTCCTGAGCCATGCGCCAGAGCTGCTGCTTAACGGTGTTGCGAGGCTTGCTAAGAATGTCTGCGACCTCGCCAGGGCTCAGGAATTCATCGGCCTCGTTCAGGACGCCAAGGATGTGTCCTTGCGGTCCCCGCTCATGCGGTACTCCTCGGCGTCACCGGCTATCGCCCAGCAAGCCGTCTGAGCATCCCACTTCAGAGCGTACTCAGCAGGCTCCTCGATGTCCCTGCCGTCTAACGTGCAACACAGCGTCGGCCTTACCCCGGTCCCGCTTGAGTACGAGCACGCCGTCCACTCCGCCCGTTAGCCCTGTGGAGCCGCTTATCTCATCCAGCGGGTCTGCTGCGGTCATCTTGCGGATGTGATGAACCACTACGATTGCTACCTCGCGCTGGGCAGCCAAGGGTAGAAGCTCCTCTAATGCAACGTAATCCTCCTGGTAGACGATCTGCCCTCTTGTGCGCGGGCGCGTCTTGGCGAGGGTATCCACAGCGATGAGTCCAGCCTCCGGGTGCCCTCCCAGCCACGCTTCAAGTGCCTCGACACCGCCCTCATCGAGCTTCGGCCATGCGGTTGCCATCTCGAGTTCGCTAGGAGCGGGACCGCGCAGCATTTTGCCAAGTCTCTTCTGAAGCCTCCTGCTATTGTCTTCAAGAGCCAGGTACAGAACGTCTCTTTGCTCCACTTGTCTGGTCCCTAGTGCCACCCCACCAGCAGCTACAGCCACACAAAGCTCCAGACAGAGCGATAAGGTATCCGGGGCTCAGCCCGGCTATCCCCTCCTGTCTCTTGCCAAGCCGACTCCACGAGCAGCCCGTCGGGCTGCCTGCGCTCCACAGGGGCCGCGAGCTCTCTCCTTTGAGACGTGATGGAGCGGACCATTGTCGTCGTGTGAGAGGGGCAAACGCGAATCCGGCCCGCTCACGCTTCATGCGAATATAACTTGACGCACAAGCAGGCCTCGCCTACTATGTGCGTGCAGGCACAAGGGTTCGGTTCGTCGCTGACATGCCCGAGGCGCATCCCGCTACGGATCCGTTGAGGAAGGGAGAAGAGTTCTGTGGCAGACACTTGTCGTCAAGGATATGTTTGGCGTGAGGCGTTTCCCGGTGATCATGTATGTGTAACCCCGGAGACACGCGCACAGGCGGCGTATGACAACAGTCAGGCCGATGCTCGCAGAGACCCGCAAGGCGCGTACGGCCCCGACACCTGCCTTCCGGGTTACGTGTGGCGGGAGGCTTATCCCGGTGATCACGTTTGCGTAACCCCTGAAACGCGTGCCCAGACGGCTGAAGACAACCGCCTTGCAGCGACTCGCGTGGTCGGCGGAGCAACTCGCCTCGACTGATACCGGCTGGCGCGCTAACGGACCTGGGCTTCCGGGCTCTCCAGACTTTATCGTGTCATCCACGAAAGTTATGCCGTTCGGCAGATGCGCGGGCCTCTGTGCCTCCACTAAAGTGTCCTCGACCGGGAACGGACTTGAGAGCGTTCTCTCGCAAAGATACTCTCGCATCCGTCCCGCGTCTTCTCTTAAGGCCGGGCCGCCACACGACATCGCATCAGGCACCCGGCCTCCGCTGTACCAGAGAGCCCGGTCCGTGCGGGGCCGGGCTCTATACGTTTATTCGACCGGTCCGGGACATCTTCACGCGAGCCCCGGTCCACTCTGGACCAAGCGGTGGCTTCTCTATACCTCTACTTCTCCGTATTCTGCGTAGTAGCCGAGGGATTTGACGCGCGCGCCAAACGACTCGAACTTGCGTAGCACCTCTTCATCGCTTACGTAGGAATCACGGCAGCCCGGCAAACCGCTCCAATCTACCTGCAAAAAGAACTCGTGGGCATCGTCTGCGCCCGATCCTTCGGAGTGCTCGTCGAGCCGCTGCAGCAGTACGAGACCGGTTACCGCGCCAACGCGCGTCGGGCCTCTATCGACGGCGGGGAAATACTCCTCGCGCATGAACTTCACGAACGCTTCGACGTCCTGATCCTGGGGTAGCCTGATCTGGTATACGCACTTGTTCAATACACAATCCTCCTTCGAGCCCGAATCCTGTTTCAACGTAGCAGGCGACGATGAATCGGCGATGAATTTGCCTAGGGGCGATGACTTCTCGGGGGCTCGCAAGCATTTGTAACGCTCTAGAAACCGAAAAGATACGCCATATAGGGGAGGCGTTGCCTTCCTTTGGAGAGTATAAGGTGGTTGGTGGTGGAGAGAGCAGCTCGCAGGGCAAGCGAGAGCAAGGAGGTAGCAGCATGGCTGACTCAGAGACCCTGAAGGCCAAGAGCGTCGAGTCCCCCGACGAGACCAGGACCTTCGAGAAGGGCAAGGTCGACCTCGTGAGCATCGACGAGGTCACGGCAGGGCGGTTCACCCTCGAACCGGGGTGGAGATGGTCGGAGTGCGTGAAGCCCATCGCTGGGACCGATAGCTGCCAGGTATTGCACACCGGGTACGTCGTCTCTGGCCGGATGCATCTCGTCCACGACGACGGCTCCGAGCGAGAGCTGGGTCCCGGAGACGTATACATAATCCGTCCTGGCCACGACGCCTGGATCGTGGGTGAGGAGCCCTACGTCGGCGTCGATTTCTCGAGCGAGACAGAGCGGTACGCCAAGGAGGGCTAAGGCCTGGAGCGAGAGGCGAGATACGCCGGCAGAGCGCCTTTGCGATGCTATCTGTCAGGCCGGGGCCCTGGCAGGCTCGTTTGCCCGAGAGCAGGGACGCGGTGTGAGGTCGTCTGCTGCCTCAGATCATCTTGCTACGATGCAGGTAGCGGAGCATGGAGATGATGAGTATCACGAAGACGCCGAGGACCACGAAGTAACCGTAGCGGTAGTGTAGCTCCGGCATATCCACGAAGTTCATCCCGTAGAGTCCCGTGATGAACCCGAGCGGCAAGAAAAGGGTCGAGATAGCGGTCAGCCTCGTGAGTTGCTGGTTCATGAGTCGGGTGGCGCGCGTCGTGTAGGCCTCCGAGATCCCCGTCAGGTGTTCGCGCATGGCGTCTATGGAGTCAACGACCCTGTCGAGGTGTATGCGGATGTCCCGAAAGTATTTCTGACTCTCCTCCGCGAGGAGGCGTTCGTTGGTGGGCTCCGAGAGGGCATTCATATTGTCCCTCTGGGGGATGAGGATCCTGCGCAGCATGGCCAGGTGGTTCTTGAGGTCGAAGAGGTCGTCTTCCAGATGCGCTACCGGCTCGTTCGGACGCCTCTCGTTGAGCAGATGCTTCTCTAACGTGTCTACCCGTCCGGCCAGGGCCTCCATAGCAGGCTGATACTCGTTCGTCACCGCATCGAGGGCCGTGTAGGCCATGTTGGCCGCAGAGGATGAGACGAACTCGTCTCTCGTCCTTAGCGCTTCCCTGACCCGGCGAAGTTCTGGAAGGGGCTTAGGGTGTACGCACACCACGTAGTTCCTACCGAGATACAGATCCACTTCCGTCGGGTGCACAAGCATCTCATCCTCGGAGAATTGGAACGAGAACAGCACCATAAACACATATGGATCGTCGTGCGAACCGTGGCTGTTCACCAGCGGCAGGCGGCTCGGCTTGAGACAGTCCTCTATCGTCAGCGGGTCGAACTTGAACGTATCAGCCAACAGGGACCAGCAAGCCCCGTCTTCACCACCCTCCGTACTTGAGATATCACACCAGATGAGCGCGTCATCGTCGGATAAGTAGCCGGGGATCTCCTCCAGACCGACATCTGCATGCAGGTTACCCGAGGAGTCGAGGATGAGGATCTCCGCGTTCTCCGGTAGCTTGCGCGAGGCAGATTGCATGCCGGAATAATATCAACGCTAGTGGGCAGCAGCCATCGTGAGAGGCCGAAGACAGTACGCTTTCCGTCAGCCCGGGGATCGGTTAATCTGGCGCAGATGGCTCGTTGCGGCTACGATGATACGGAGAGCATTCGTGGTTGGCGTGCATGAAGCCTCCCCTTTGCTTCACACGTCGCGTTAGATGCGGCCCGGACTCTCGTGAGCGAAGGTACTCAGGCAGACGGGCGGCGCGACGCGCTTCGGGTAGCCTGTATCGGTCTGGCGAGCGCCGCGCTGTATCTGGTCGTCTACGCCACGCAATGGATGATGTTCCGCAACGGGCTCGACCAGCGGGTAGCCGGTACGCTCGTTCGTGGAGAAACCGCCGACATCCCTCGCCTGCTCCTCCAGAGCGCCGGATATTACGGGGCCACGCTGCTCCTCTTCGTACTCTACCTGTGGCTTCTCTTCCTCTGCCGCGGCGGCTCTCTCAGGGACGGCCGGGCCCGTACGCTGGCCCTGGTTTTCCCCATTCTGTTCAACCTCGGGCTTCTGTTCGGGCATCCGTTCCAGTCCATCGACGCCCTCACCTACGTTGCGCACGGCTACATAGGCGATCTGCCCGGCGGTAACCCCTACGCGACGGCCGCCTCCTGGGTGGGCCATACCAGTTTCGCGAGACAACTCGCGCCCTTCGGGTGGCTCCCCGTACACGGCCTCACACCCTACGGGCCGCTGTGGACGTACTTCGAGATCGCCGCGTTCAAGCTCACAGGCGGCGTCTCCGGTGCCCTGCTTCTGATAAAGACCGTGGTGGTAGCGGCGAGCCTCGGCTGTGCGGCCCTCATCTGGAAGATCCTGGGCCGCGTGCGCCCCGAGGATCAACTCCTCGGCACTCTCGTCTACCTGTGGAACCCCGTGATCGTCGTCGAGTTCGCGGCGGAAGGCCACAACGACGCGCTCATGATCGTATGCCTGCTCGCGTCGCTCGCGCTCTGCGTGCGGGGGCGGCCTGCGCCGTCCATGGTGGCCTCCGTGCTCGGGGTGCTCGTGAAGTACGTGCCCGCGATCTTCCTCCCCGCACAGCTAGGCTACCTCCTCCGTACACAACGGAGCCGGTCGGCTCTCTACCTCGTGCTCGGGTTTCTGATCGGGGGCGCGCTCGCTTTAGCATTCTTCGAGCCGTTCTGGGTTGGGCTGCACACGTTCGAGGGCGTGCGCCTGCAGGGCCAGCCCTTATCCTCACCGTCGCCGTCGGGATCGTTGTACAGGTCTCTCTCGGGCATCTATCCGTCCGGAGAGGCAGCCGGGATCACGTTGCGAATCCTGGCCGGCGCTTTCGCGGTCTTCGTTGGGATCACGAGCCTCAGGGTGCGCGACGCCGCTGGCCTTCTCGATGCGTGCGCGAGCATCGCGCTCGTCTACGTGCTCGTGGTCTCGACCCACTACTGGCCCTGGTACGCGAGCCTGCCGCTGGCGCTGGTAGCCCTCAGGCCTGGCTGGGTTCTCCTCCCTTCTGCGCTCGCGCTAACCCTGTGCGCACGCCTCGTAGCGCCGCTCAATACCCTCTTCACCAACGGCTTTATAGACCCTGGCTTCTCTTTTGACCTGAAGATGGCCGTCGGCGTGACGGTGCCGCTCGCGATCCTGCTTCTCCTCTCTCTTCTGCGGTGGCTCACACGGCATACGGCAAAAGAGTAGGCGCAAGGTCTTAGAGGAACTCTTCGGCCTCGGAGAGCTGGCCTGTCTTCTCGAAGGCTCTGCGGAGTAGTTCGCGGCCCTCCTCGCGCTCCTCTTCCGTACGGGCCTTCTCGAGCACGGTCCTCACCGACTCCTCGATGGCCTCGGTCTCGAACGTGATGTCGGGCAGGGCGATGACGACCTCCCGGATCTGACGGTAGATAAAGTCGGGCTCGCCGGCGTATACCCACCCGCGGCGGGCGAGGACCCAGGCCCAGCCCTTCATGCGGATGGTGTTCTCTATGTCCTCGTCTTCGAGGCCGAACATCTCGATCCTGAGCCTGTGGGCGGTTATGACCTCAGGCTTTATTCGTACGGTCGTCGGCATGGGAACAGTTTAGCAGCGACGAATGGGCCGACGGTTAGAGAGCTCGCCCTGACTTTATTTTCGCTGCGAACCTGTCCCCGCCGAGGTGGTAGGCGACGTGACGCCAGTCAGGGGCGTCGAGGAGGAGAACGTCGGCCCTGTAACCTGGCGCGAGCCTGCCCGCGTCTTCGAGGCCGAGTACGTGGGCGGCGTTGGCCGTGCAGGCACACAGAGCCTCTGCTGGCGAGAGCCCGAGGCGGGTACACGCCAGGTTCATCACGAGCGGTAGCGACTCGCAGAAGGAACTGCCTGGGTTGAAGTCCGTGGCGAGCGCGATAATGGCGCCCTCCTCTGCCAGAAGCCGGGCAGGCGGGAGGGGGAGGTCGAGGAAGAGCGCGCACGCCGGCAGTAGAACGGCCGCGACGTCGCTCTTCGCCAGGAGGCGGGCACCTTCTTCGCCCGTGGCTTCGAGGTGGTCCACGCTGCGCGCCCCAAGCTCGACGGCGAGTGGGATCGCGCCGCGCTCCGAGAACTGGTCGGCGTGCAAGCGGAGCGCGAGCCCGTGCGCCCGGCACGCCTCGAGGTAGCGCCTCGCCTCGGGTACCTCGAAAGAGCCCCGCTCCAGGAAGACGTCGGCGAACCGGGCGAGGGACGCGGCCTCGGGCAAGACCTCCAGGATCACGAACTCGACGTACTCCTCCTGTGCGCTTCCGAACTCGGGCGGGACCGTGTGCGCACCGAGGAAGGTCGGGTATACGTCCACGGGGCTGCGCCTTCCCGCATCCCGGATCGCACGCAGCGACTTCAGCTCCGTCTCGCGGTCGAGGCCGTAGCCTGACTTCGCCTCGGCGCTCATCGTCCCGTGCTCGAGCATCCAGCCGAGGTGACGCTCGACGGAAGATCTCAGATCCTCCTCACTACCGGCTCGCGTCGCCGCGACCGTCGAGCGGATACCGCCGCCGGAGGCGTGGATCTCCTCGTAGGTGGCCCCGGAAGCGCGCAGCTCGAACTCTCCGGCGCGGTCTCCCAGGAAGGCCGCGTGCGTGTGGCAATCTACGAGGCCCGGCAGCGCCGCCTTCCCGCGCCCGTCCACACTTTCGTAGTCGGCGCCGGATGGAATACGACGCAAGACCTCTTCGGGCGGGCCGATCCAGGCGATCCGGTCCCCTGCTACGGCTATCGAGGCGGGGGAGAAGACGTGCAATCCACCGAAGTCCCTGCCCCGAAGTGGTCCGGTCCCTATTGGCGTGACGGCGACGGAGAGATCGTGTACGAGCAGGGAGATTTCAGCCATCCTTGCCACCTCGCGCGTATACCCTTCTTCCTGATACCCACGCTCCCACGACGACCTCGCTGCCCGCGCCGAAGACGAGTGCGGATGGGAGGTCCCCGGCTTCCACGTCCACGAGTGCAGGATGCGAGAGGTCTATCTCGATGAGATCCGCCGTATCGCCGGTCTCTAGTCCGCCGCGGTCCCATCCGGCCCGCAACAGCCACGGCGTCGGTGAGGTCTCGCCTTCGTTGACGAGTACGTTCCTGCGCCCCGAGAGCCTGCGGGCGTTGGTTTCGATCTCCCTGAGCTCCTCGAACGGGTCTATGCGGACGTGCGAGTCGGAGCCGACTGAGAGCCGGATACCGCGATCCAAGATCCCTCCGGCAGGGAGGAACCCGTCGCCGAGGTTCCCCTCCGTCGTCGGGCAAGCGCACACGGAGGCGCCGTGTTCGGAGAGGAGGTCCAGCTCCCCGGCGTCTGCATGCGTCGCGTGGATTATGGTAGTGCGCGGGCCGAGGAAGCCAGTCTGCGCGAGAAGCTCGACGGGCCGCACCCCGTGCTCCGCCAGGCACTCCTCTATCTCACGCGGCTGCTCGTCGGCGTGGATGTGTACAGGCAGGTCGTCGCGACGGGCGTAACCTCCGATCTCCTCCAGCCACCCTCTCGGTACGGCCCTGACGCTGTGGGCCGCGAGACCGACCTCGACCAGCGGGTGCCCTTCCGACCACTCCCTGAGCGTATCTACCCTACGAAGGAACGCCTCCACGGAGGCGTCGCGGAAGCGTGGTACGCCGCCTCGCGCGTAGGCGACGGGTAGCAACAGGAGCCGTATCCCGGCGTCTTCGGCGGCCAGGGCCGCGGCTTTCGCCAGGGCGCTGGGGTCTTCGTAGGGTATTCCATCGGGACAGTGGTGGACGTAGTGGAACTCGGTGACGCCCGTGTACCCTGCACAGAGCATCTCCTCGTAACAGCGGCGGCTGACCTCGCGCGTCGATTCGGGGGTGAGTTCGCAGGCCAGCTCGTACATCCGCTCTCGCCAGGTCCAGAAGTCGTCTTCGGGGCTGGAAGGTGAGATCCGCTCTACGGTCCCGCGCAGGCCGCGCTGGAAGGCGTGGCTATGGTCGTTGACGAAGCCCGGAGCCAGCGCCCTTCCCGGTAGACGCTCGCCGTCCGTAGCGGGAGAGATCTCGACGATCCTTCCGTCCTCGATCGTTATGCCGAGGCCGCTCCTCGCCCCGTGGGCGTCGAGGACGAGGTCGGGGAGGAGGGTCTGCCTCAATCCTCTAGTGCGGGCATCTGGATGCCCAGCCGCCTGGCCGCCTCCCGCGCCGACTCGTAGCCTGCGTCGGCGTGGCGTACGACGCCTATGCCGGGGTCGTTGAAGAGGACGCGCCCGAGGCGGGATGCGCCGTCTTCGGTGCCGTCTGCGAGGACCTGGGCGCCGGCGTGGATGGAGCGTCCGATCCCTACCCCTCCGCCGTGATGAACCGCGACCCAGCTCGCCCCGCCCGCGACGTTCAGCATGGCGTTTAGGATGGGCCAGTCTGCGATGGCGTCCGAGCCGTCCTTCATCGCCTCGGTCTCGCGGTACGGCGAGGCGACGCTTCCCGTGTCCAGGTGATCCCTCCCTATAACTATGGGCGCGGAGATGGTCCCGTCCTCCACAAGCTCGTTGAAGCGAAGGCCCGCCCTGTGCCTCTCGCCGGCCCCGAGCCAGCAGATGCGCGCGGGGAGGCCCTGGAAATGGACCTTCTCGCGGGCGTTGGAGATCCAACGCAAGAGGCGCTCGTCTTCGGGGAAGAGATCCAGGATCGCATCGTCGGTCGCCGCTATGTCCGACTCCTCCCCCGAGAGCGCGGCCCACCGGAAGGGCCCCTTGCCCTCGCAGAAGAGCGGCCTGATGTACGCCGGCACGAAACCGGGGTAGGCGTACGCCCCCTCGAAGCCGCCGAGCTTGGCCTCCCCGCGCAACGAGTTGCCGTAGTCGAAGACCTCGGCGCCTCGCTCTTTGAAACCGACCATCGCGGCGCAGTGGCGGGCCATCGAGGCGCGGGCCTCCGCGATGTAGCGCTCGGGGTCGACCTCACGCAGTTCAGCGGCGGCGTCCAGGTCGTAGCCTGCGGGGACGTAGCCGGCGAGTGGGTCGTGGGCCGAGGTCTGGTCCGTGACGGCGTCGGGGAGGTAACCGCGCTCAAGGAGCGCGGGAAACACCTCAGCCGCGTTGCCGGGGATTCCGATGGAGAGCGGCTCTCCCGCCCGTTTAGCCTCCTCGGCGCGCTCGATGGCGACGTCAACGTCGTCTATACGTTCGTCGAGGTAGCGGTGCTCGATGCGGCGCTCTATGCGCCGCTCGTCCACCTCGACGCAGAGGGCCACGCCTTCGTTCATCGTGATCGCGAGTGGCTGGGCGCCGCCCATGCCGCCGAGGCCAGCGGTGAGGCAGACGTGACCGCGCAGCGTCCCGCCGAAACGCTGCTCAGCGATGGCGGCGAAGGTCTCGTAGGTGCCCTGGAGGATGCCCTGGGTGCCGATGTAGATCCAGGAGCCCGCGGTCATCTGCCCGTACATCG